>JAOZRM010000357.1 GCA_029940175.1 Candidatus Sabulitectum sp.
TGTCAAGCGAACCTTCAATTTCACACAACTGTGATGTGAGCATCTCGGGATCAGCCACAGAGAATCCTGAGTCAGGAAGAGCAAGATGAAGGGAACCATCCCCGAATATGATGTAAGGCTTGTCATTACTATTGAAACTACTTAATCCACCATCCAGCAGACCCAGCCACTGGCATTCGCCTATGGAGTACTGTGGTTCCGATAGCAGATGATTCAGTATTCTGGTAAAGTAGTCGGCATTCTGTCCTCCAAAACTGTAGCTGCTCGCGCCACTGGCCACAATGGCTCCACCACCTGAGGCCACTGTTATTTTCTCTGCGATGCACGAATAAGAAGGGTTCTGAAATACTCCCACATCGCATGAACCGAAAAACGCATAAGGAAGTCTGGGACCGCATGAAAGCAGGTCAACATCCTCTATGAACAAAAGTCCCTCATCGGCAATCTGGTCAAAACTTCCATGACCCAGAAAAAATGACACAAGGGCTCCCTGGCTCCAGGTATCAATGTATGCCTGACGGGCTTCGGGTTTCTTCCAGTTACTGTTCCAGTCCCACTTGATAAGATAATGCCTCTCGGGAATGAACCTGTCTGGAACAGCATCTACAAAAATCTCCTCGGCATCTTGCGTATGATACAGTTCATTATGATAATCTGATCCTCTTTCATCATCTGCAGCTCCAAGAATAACAGACTGCCAGGTACCGCTTTCCTGGGTGGGATCACTGTATTCGGCGGATCGCTGGGCAACAAGCTGAAGCTCGGTTCTGCTGTCCACCGCAATTCTGCTCACCGCTGCCTGAGGCAGAGTGCCTTCCTGAACAACCGAGTAAAGAAAATCACTGCAGACCGGTAGAGTTTCATGAAAACCATACAGTATTACATCTATGGGGCATGGCCTTGCTGTGGTAAAACCTCTTGGGTCAAAGTGGCCGCTACCCACAAGAACCAGCTGAGCAGGCGGAACGGCCCAGTGGTTAACCGTGTGGTTGAAGAAGGTTCTCACCGCTCCCGGGTCTCGCACTCCTCCATTGAATTCATCGTAGATCTCCGTAAGACCAACAAAGATCACGTCCGACCTGCCCCTGTGGAAAAGAGGCATATCAGCAGCATACTCATCAGGATAAATGTAAACAGTTCGTCCGGAAGAAAGGGTTTCAACCAATCTGCCCGGGCTGGCTGATGATACACTCACCGGCTCTTTGAAACTGCCACCGGGAACAACCCACAATACAGACTCACGCCAGTTGTCCGGCATATCAATCTCAAAATCTTTCCCCCCGGGAAGTTCCACTCTGGCAACAGCTGTATCACTGAGAACCACACAGGCAAAAGACTCACTGCTCAGGTTCTGAGCCCAGGAGATAGCTCTCCGTTCACCTTCAGGAAAAGAACTGCCAAGAGGTACCTGACACTGGGTAGACCAGCTTCTGAAACCTGTCTCCGGAAAAACTTCTATCCAGTTTGTGTAGACAACAAAGGATGCCCGGGATGCATCTGTCTTTTCTATTCTCAGGGCAAGGGAATTACCACTGCTTTTCAAACCGGTAACTGGCAACTCCCAGGTAAGAATACCTGCTGTGGCCTTGATTGTATCTGCCATCACAGCCCCGTTTACCGTGGCGGTAAAACGAAGTTTGGAAC
>JAOZRM010000184.1 GCA_029940175.1 Candidatus Sabulitectum sp.
ATGATCACCTGAAAGAACCGTTACATTAGAGTCATCAAGCCCGTTGCTTCTCCAGTGATCAAGTTCAGTCTCCCCTGTGCTGTAAGGATCCATAATAATCACATGATCTGGGTCAATGGCTAGAATACCTTCCACGGATACCGCAGGATAGCTGCCGGATTCAGGAGCTGCCAGGATACATCCCATGCCGGTGATGATATCGGAATAAAAAGTATCCCTTCCAGCCAGGGTAACAGCACCATCACTATTCAGATAGACTACTATCATGATCTCCGGTAGCTCTTCAGAATAACCTGTGAAGAGGGAATCCAGTGTAAACTCAATTTCATCAATGAAACCGGTAAGATCTGCTTCTGAATACAGGCTCTCAATTCGGTGGCACGATTCATAAACGTCATCCAGCCTGTCGAAGGAGTACTGATAACATGGGATCTCCAGTCTTTCAGCAAGATCAGTAAGTGATTGATTGCTGCCGACAACATGAATCGATGTTGCACCGAGAGCAGTTATCATTTCCAGTGACGGTGTCATAAAATCCCCTATCACCGCCAGCTCGGATGCTCGTGAAGGCCATGTTGAAAATCTGTCAACCCCTGCAAGACGGTCCCATGCACCGGATATGTAGAACAGCTCTGTCAGCGATGGTCCAAAAACAATGACCAAAGTATCACTATCCAGGAATTCACTCTGATCAATTTGTGAAGAATTTTCTTCTTTACTGCAACCAGTCAGAAACAGCAAAATCGCTGAAATCATTGCGAAGTATCTTAATGGAAGCCTTTTCAATCTGTCGAATCCTCTCTGCACAAAGCCCAAGAACCTCTGCTATCTCAGATACTTTGTGTGTTTCCCCATCAAGCAGCCCGTATCGCATAACAAGAATAAATTTGGCTCTCTTGTCAAGTTTCATCAAGCCGCTTTCAACCAGTTCGTTAAAGTTAATTACCTCAGGCTCCAGAACTCTTGACGCCAGCTGCTCCTCCAGAGCAATCCCTGCTTCTCCCACCGGATCATGGATGGGATCAACTGTTTCTGTAAGACTTAAAAGAATAGACCAGTCCATCTCTCCACCGGTTTCTATCTCAATTTCATGAGGAGCCGGATACCTGCCTTTGTCCGAAGCGAAATCATCAATTACCTCTTTGAGGTATCGGCCTTTCCGGATCACATGAGCCGGTACTCTAACCAGTCTGTGCTGCCTCTCCATGGCAAGAAGCACTTTCTTCCTGATTCTTATCAGTGCATAGGTAAGAAAACCTCCGTTACCGCAAAAATCGAACCTTCGCACTGCATCAAGGAGCCCTTCACAACCCTCTTGAATAAAATCCATTTCCTCCAGGGCACCTGTGGTAGCTCCCCGGGCGTACCGTCTAACTACTGTGAGCACCAGCCGAAGATTTCCTTCAACCAGCTCTGCTTCAGCATCCAGAAGACGATCGATACATTTGTTAACATCAGATCTGACCTGATGATCAGTAATTTCTTCAAGTTTCTCATAGATTATGGTTTGAACTTTCGTCCAATCACCGCTTACGGCCAGTTTCTCTGATAGTTTCAGCAGATTTAACAACTTCAGTCTTGTCTCTTTGATGATAACTGAGAGTTGAATTCTTCTTTCTCTGCTGGAAACCATACTTGAATCAACAACGGAGTGAAAATTTTTCCTTGTATCATAAGCTACAGGCTTCTTACCTTTCATGTATAACTCCACCGTCAGAAAGCTCTTCAAGAGTCATTGCCTTTTCCTCGGAGTCTGCAGCAGAAAGCCCCTTGCGCAGCTCTCTTCGTCTGGGGATCTCTCTTCTCTTTCTTTCAATATTCATCTTCAATGATTCTATTTCACTGGTTGTGACAGATTCAAGAACCCCTACAATATCAGCGCAGTCACCGGAGATCTCCTCTGCAACTTCTCCGAAAACGAATCTTGAATAACCCTGGGTTACCTGGTTCCTGAACAGGGTAAGAATTGCTACGGCACGCTGGGATGTCATGTCTTCGTCCCGAAGAAATCTGATCAGTTCCTTGTCCAGAAGACCGCCTGCTGAGATCGCTCTGAGAATACCTCTGTCACCGCTTCCTATCTTCCCCCCTGACCTTCTGGCACGGTGTGCTGACGGCAGTTTTGAATCCCTGATTGCCTCACTTGATTTTGCCAGAGCCGTTCTGGAGTATCCGGTGAATCTCTCAACTTTCTTTTGCAGATCTTCCTCCACAAGAGGATCGGAAGAAGAAGAAACCACTTCAAGAAGCCTGTTAGCCACCCTTATTCTATCAGGTCCATCGGGGATACGACCTCCGAGAAGCGCCATACAGAATGACACCGGATCAAGAGCTGAAACAATCAGCTTTTCAAAAGCCTCTTTTCCCTTCTCTCGAATGAAGTCATCGGGATCCATTCCTCCTGGTAATCTTATTATGAGAGGATATGCTCCCTGTGAAAGAAGAACTTCAGCTGATTTCACTGCAGCCTTGCTGCCAGCTGAGTCTCCGTCGTAGCAGATGTATATGTTGTCTGCCATACCTTTCAGATTTCTGGCCTGTTTCTCTGTAAGAGCAGTTCCGCTGGTAGCTACAGTTCCGGTAAAACCAGAGGAAACAAGCCTGGCATGATCAAAATAGCCCTCAACGAGAATCGCCATTCCTGAATCTCTTGCGCCCTTCTGAGCAGTGCTGTAACCGTAAAGAAAGGAACCTTTTTTGTATATGAAAGTCTCCGGGCCATTAAGGTACTTGGGAACAGCATCACCAAATCCGCGGGCACCGAAGGATACAACTCTTCCTCTTCTGTCACGGATGGGAAACGTAAGCCTTTTTCTGAACCGGTCGTAAGGATCGCCTCTGTCGGTTATTACCAGCCCGGCCTGACTCATAACAGAGACGGAATAATTCAGGCTCAGAAGATGAGCAAGAAGAGAATTCTCTCCTGGCGCATAACCGATTCCCAATTCAAGAACATCCTCATCAATTGCTCTTTTTCGAAGGTAGTCTCTTGCCTGTTTTCCCGCCGGTTCCCGGAAGCAGGTGCTGTAAAATCGTTGGGCCTCAGCTACTACTTCAAACAATCCTCTGGATGTATCCGCAGAAACCGTACCTGCTCCGGATCTCTCCAGAGTAATGCCGTTCTCTTCAGCCAGCTGCTCTACCACTTCAAGAAAATTAAGATTGTTGTGTTTCATCAGGAAGCTGATTACATCGCCACCCTCACCACAGCCGAAACACTTCCAGGTACTTCTTACAGGAAACACGAAAAAACTGGGTGTTTTCTCCCTGTGAAAAGGGCATAATCCCTTCCAGGAACTACCTGATTTTTTTAGCTCCACATACTGCTGGATCTTTGATACGATATCAGTGGAATCCTTTACCATCTCAACATCAATGGGAACGAAAGCCAACAGTGATCACCCCTTCAGTATCAGAATAGACGCCCCGGTACCACCCTCTTCCGGTGAAGCGATGGATACTCTCTTAAGCCGTTTATCACCCCTGAGCCACTCTGTTACTCCCTGCATCAACCGACCCTTTCCATGAACAACTCTGATTCTTTTAAGGCCGATGGCAGTACAATTATCAAGCTTTATATCAAGCTCGGCGATGGCTTCGTCAACCGTCAGTCCAAGAAGGTTGGTCTCGGGGCTCTCTTCAATGGCCTGATACACTGATGAGGTAGTGAGTTTCTCCTCTGGAGCATCCAGTTTTGTCAGCTGATTCAACTTTTTCCTGACGAGAATTGAACCAATTCTCACCATAGCATTGGATCTGCCTGCTTTTTCCACTATTCCCGCCACAGACCATCCCTCGATCTGAACATGATCACCTGGCTGGATGGTGGAAGAAGATTCTGCGGAAGAGATTTTTCTTGCTTCGGTTTTGTCTGCAGGCTTTTCTCTTGCAGCCATTTCACTGAGTTTTTTCCTTGCATCACGGCGGTGATCCGCAGAAGGTGCATTCGCCATGGAAACAAGAAGAGAATCTGCTTGTGATTGAATGGTTTTTAAAGCCCTGGTTTTCTCTTCATCCACCGCTTCTATCTTCTTTTCCAGATTGATCCTTGTGTCTTTCAGTTGTTTCTCAAGAAATTTTCGACTCTTCCTTGCATGCATTCTGTCCTCGGAGAGGCGATTAAGCTCTTTCTGCCGCGATTCTTCCAGATTTCGGAGACTGACAACCAGGCTGTCCAGGCTGAAAGAGTCTCCAGCAAGATCGGATGCTTTTTTCAGCATATCATCCGGGAAACCTGCTATTGCAGCAGCTTCCAGGGTACAGGATGCTCCCGGAATGTCGGCAATGAATTTAAATCCTGGAGTAAGAGTCTCCGGATTGAATGACATTGATGCATTGTGAAAGCCATCTTTTTCTCTGGCAAGCAGCTTCAACTGCCCCATATGAGTGCTGACAATGGTTCTAACCCCGGAGTCAGCAAGTTCCTCAAGCAGGACTGCTGCAAGAGCTGCTCCTGTGACTGGATCAGTACCTGCGGCAGGCTCATCAATAATGGCCAGGGTCTCAGAGTCTCCACTGAGAAGAATGTCCTTCTGTTCAGAAAGTCTTGCAGAATATGTACTCAGGTGCATTGCTATTGACTGATTATCTCCCATGGAAACCATGATTCTGCTGAAGAACGGAATTGTAGAAGCAGCACTAACATGGGCTCCAAGCCCACTCCTGCAGCAAACTGATGCCAGAGCCAGAGCTTTAAGAAGTACACTTTTACCACCTGCGTTTGGCCCGCTGATTACCAGAACCCGCCAACCTTCTGTAAGTGCTACTCTGCTCTTAACAACTGTATCCCCCGGCAGAAGAGGATGAGCAAGATCAATCAGATCCAGCTTACCTTCTTCAGGGAATGCAGTGTTCTCCCCAATGTGATATCGTGCTCTGGCGAAAACAAAATCAAGGCCTGTGAGAATGCTGATCCCATTCTCGATATCCTCAATTTTCTCTCTGAGAGCGGTGGTTGCTTCCCGAAGAATCCTTCGCCGCTCCTGCTGAAGATCAAGAAGGGATTCCTGAAGTTCATTCCCTCCCATAACAAGTTCAGCAGGTTCTATGAAAAGAGTAGCTCCGCTTTCCGATCTGTCATGGATCAGGCCCTTCACAGAACCTCTTTTTCCTGCAGTAACAGGGAGAACATATCTTCCTGATCTTATTGAAGGGGGAGAATCTCTGAGAACTCCCATTCCAGAAAGCCTGGCTGAGATTTTTGCCAATTTTGCAGCCAGTGATGAACGGAGTGATTGAATTCTTCTGGAAATCCGCTTAAGTTCAGGTGATGCGTCTGAAGCAAGCTCACCATCTGCGGTAGTAATGCGTAAAAGCATTCTGGAAAGAGCATCAAGGTTGGGGATACTGGAGATGGAATAATCAAGAATTCCTTCCACTGAATCTGACGATTCTGCAACCTTCTGCGAAAACACCCTCATGTCAGTGAGGGCCTCCCCGGTACTTCTAAGGTACAACGGTTCCAGGGCGATTGCTCCACGACCAAGAGACTCAACGGCTTCTATGATTCCCTGCAGATTTGAGACCGGAGGTTCAATTCCAGCGCCGATAAGTTCAGAGGCGTGGATAGTTTCATCTTCAAGAGTTCTTGCATAATCTCGGACGGTGGCCGGGAGCAGGCTGGAAACCAGTTTTTTTCCGGCCGGACTGCCTGCGTAATCCATGACTGTTTCAAGGATCTTATCGAACTCAAGCCGATGAAGTGAACGGCTCACCGTTATTTATTCTTGAGTTTAAAGGAGGGGGATTCTTCAAGCTTCCTGAGAAGTTCCTTTTCGCTCCGTTTCACTTTTCCAGGCACATGGATATCAACCTCCACCAGAAGATCACCTCTGCCCCGTCTGTTCAGTCTGCCCATTCCATGGTGCTTCTGTTTGAGTCGGGTACCTGCTGTTGTTCCACTGCCAACCTTGATGTTCAGGGAATCACCATCAGGAGTAGGT
>JAOZRM010000358.1 GCA_029940175.1 Candidatus Sabulitectum sp.
ACATTGTGTGAGGAACGATAAGTCCAACAAAACCGATGGGACCCACGGCTCCAACAGCACCTCCAGCTAGAACTGCTGCAGCAATAAGAAGAAGCAGTCTTTCTCATACTGTATTTACTCCCCGTGACTCTGCCATTTCTGTTCCAGTGAGGAACTGGTTCAGAGTACCTGTTTTGAGCAGTGCAGGAACCAGACCGGCCACCAGGAATGGAAGCAGATAGAGCACCCGGCGGTAACCGGCCACGGCAAGATCACCCATCATCCATCTTATTATCTCCACCAGGCGGGATGCCGGGCTCATGTACTCAATAAGAAGCAGAACCGAGGCTCCAAGGAGGTTAACTGTTACACCGGCTAGAATGAGCCCTGAGTGGTCTCTCTGGCCACGCCCTGCCAGAAACCATGTCAGTGTTGAAGCTGCCAGTGCACCGGCAGTACCGGAAAGGTATACAAGAAATATTGGAAGAGAAATGCCGGAGAGTATTATGAATCCTGCAGTAACACCGGCACCGGCACTGATCCCGAGAGTGTATGGTGTGGCAAGCGGGTTTCTAAGCACAGCCTGCAGCACGCAGCCTGAAACAGCAAGGCTGGCACCAGCGGTTATGGCCAGTAGAATTCTGGGAAGGCGGAGGTACATAACAACCTGCCCGGGGGCATTCCACCCCAGCGGTCCTGTAGCCAGAGAGAGAGCTATGCCTGTTGCAGTGAGAACAATAAGAATTGTAAGGGTTCTTCTCATTCAGTACTCCCCGGAAAAACGATCCAGCTTCCGTCCGGTGAACTTCGTTTGACCTCCATGGGTGTTCTGTACACCCTGGAAAGAAGATCGCCTGAAAGGAATACATCCTCCGGTGTTCCGAAAGCCAGGGCATTGCCTTCAGAAAGAAGCAGAACCTTATGGAAAGCGTTACCGGACATCTCTATTCTGTGGGTTGTTGCAAGAATAATTATACCCCGGGCTGCCAGATCTGAAAGAAGTTTCCACAACTGGGCTGCATGGCCATAGTCGAGAGATGATCCCGGTTCATCAAGAAGTATTACTTCAGTTTTCTGAGAAAGAACTGCGGCAAGGTTTACAAGCCTGTTCTCGCCGCCTGATATCTCATCTGTAAATTTCCCGGCCAGATGGGCGGCTCCAACCATCTCAAGTGCATCCATGGCTATTTTAATATCCTCGGGTGAGTCTCCGGACCAGGCACTTCTGTGGGGAAACCGTCCAAGCAGAACAGTCTCAATAGCGGTAAGACCTGCAGGAACAGGTGGAGACTGCGGGAGGTATGCAATTCTCCCGGCTCTCTCATTGCGATTCATTGAGTGAACATCAAGAGAATCCAGTGTAACAGACCCGGTGCTGCAAAGTCCGGGGAAAGATAAAATACCTTTCAGGAGTGTACTCTTACCGCTTCCGTTGGGGCCGATAACTGCGGTTACGCTTCCTCTGGTGATCTTCATTGATACACCGGAAACAGCCATTGTTCCAGAGGAATATCCTGCACAGAAATCTTTAATGATCAGTTCAGACACTGCGCTATCCCAAGAATGAGTTCACTTATACGAGCTCCCGGAATAAGAACATGATCACCTGAAAGAACCGTTACATTAGAGTCATCAAGCCCGTTGCTTCTCCAG
>JAOZRM010000359.1 GCA_029940175.1 Candidatus Sabulitectum sp.
CCTAAGCTCCCTCTGACCCCTATACCTACGGTCATCTAAGCCGTTTTCAATTTACCAAAATTTCAGAATTGATGTTAAGCCAGTGAGATACGGGCTTGCTTTTTCTTGTCAAAGTAGGTATAATATAGTTAACCTACGGACAGGAGAAAATAATGGCATCAATAGTTAGACAAAAAGTCGGCAACCATACATACCTGTATGAGTCCATTTCTTTTAGAAATGATGAGGGAAAGCCCAGGAACAAGCGAGTTTCAATTGGGAAAATCGATAAGAAAACTGGAGCACCTGTTTATAAACAAGAGTATATTGATCGAATGAAAGCAAAAGGAGTGACTGTCGAGTCTGCAGAATGTTCACCTGTTTACAGTGTAGAGGATGTACGCAGGTCTACCGTATTGCAGACAGGTATGATTCATCTGCTGAATGGAATATCTGAAAGCATCGGGCTGACTCCTGTCTTGCGACAGACCTTTCCCTTCATTCATGAGCAAATTTTTGCAGTAGCTTCCTTCCTTCTTTCTTGTGGGGAACCGGTTGCCTACTGTGCGGACTGGATGAAACGCAGCGACTTCAGGAACAATGAATTGCTTTCTTCTCAGCGGATTAGCGAATTGCTTCTGAGTATCACGGATGAAGAGAGACAGCGTTTTTTCAAAGCCTGGAGCGCTTACCGAAGCGATCGCGAATATCTTGCTCTGGATATAACAAGCATCTCTTCATGGTCTAAGCTTATTGATGATGTTGAATGGGGCTACAACAGAGATGGAGACAAGCTTGCACAGATAAACCTCTGTATGCTTCTTGGGTATCAATCATTGCTGCCTGTAAGAATGACTGTGTACAATGGTAGCATCCGGGATGTAAGCACACTGGAAACTACCATTGCACAAATGGCCCCTGATGAGCTTAAACAGATAATGATCGTTATGGATAAGGGTTTTTCAAGCCGAAAGAATGTTAACATGCTTCTCGAGAGGAAGGGAGTACGGTTTCTCCTGGCTCTTCCCCTCACACTTGGGTTTACAAAAAAGATGATTAAATCCGAGGGCAAGGATATCGACAGCATTCAGAACACAATTGTCTGCGGAGGAGATACTCTTCGTGGAGTCTCTCTTGAGCGTTCCTGGACCAAGGATCACAAACTCTTTGTTCATGTTTTTTACAATGACCTGAAAGCAACTGCAGTCAAGAACCGACTTTACGGCACTGTTAGGCTGCTTGTAGAAGAGGCCCGGATAAATCCCGACAACGGCAAATTGAAGAATGAGTTTGATCACTACCTGATTATTCGCAAGTCAGATAAGCACGAGAGTGGTTACACAATCAACATCCGTGAGGATGTGATTGCTCAGGAACTCGCGAACGCTGGTTGGCTGGTAACAGTGAGCAATCACATTCAGGATGCTTCAGAAGCCATCAGGATTTACAGAGACAAGGATGTTGTTGAGAAGGGCTTTCTGCGCTTGAAAAACAGTCTCGGACTGGGGCGCTTGCGTGTTCATTCTCAACAGGCAATGGAGAGCAAGGTCTTTGTTGGGTTTATTGCCCTTATTCTCAGCTCACACATTCACCGCATAATGCTGGAGAATGATTTGTACAAGACAATGACAATGAAGGATCTGATCAAGAC
>JAOZRM010000360.1 GCA_029940175.1 Candidatus Sabulitectum sp.
TTGTCGGCCACCTTGAGTCTGGATTCCACCTGGATCATCCTATAGTCCTCCTAAAGTGCCTTCTCCACGACTTCAAGCAGACGCCAGCGTTTAAGTCTTGAAGTGGGACGGGTTTCCGAAATGGTTACCACATCGCCAGCTCCACACTGGTTCTGTTCATCGTGGGCATAGTATTTCTTGCTCGTTCTGAATCTCTTCTTGTAAACGGGATGGGATCTGATGGTGGTGACTTCGACTACAATGGTTTTATCCATCTTGTCTGAAACAACCACTCCTCGGAGAACCCTCCTGTTTGTTTTCGTTGCTTCTTCCACCGTTAGCTCCCTTCCTCAGTCGAAATCAAGCCAAGCTCTTTTTCACGTATAAGTGTAAGTGCTCTGGCAAGGTTTCTCTTTGCGTCCCGGATCTTCAGCGGATTCTCAAGCTGATGGGCGGCCTTGCGGAATCTGAGATTAAAAACCTCAGTACGCATGTCACGCACCTGCTCCTGAAGTTCCTCAAGACTCATGGACCGGAGATCATGTACTTTCATCGCTGAATAACCTCCTTGTCTCTGGCAACAAACCTCGTCTTAAGAGGAAGTTTGTGTCCGGCAAGTCTCATTGCTTCCCTGGCAACGTCCAGGGGAACGCCCTCGATCTCGAACATCACTCTTCCTGGCTTAACAACAGCTACCCAGAAATCGACTGCTCCTTTTCCCTTACCCATTCTGGTTTCCGCCGGAGTAGAGGTAACAGGTTTATCAGGAAAAAGCCTGATCCACACTTTTCCTCCACGACGGACATGTCGCGTCAAAGCAATACGAGCAGATTCGATCTGAGCACTGGTTACCCAGCTGGCCTCTGTGGCCTGTAAACCGAATTCACCAAAAGCAACAGTGTCTCCGCCCTTGGCGCGGCCGCGCATGCGACCTCTGTGATGCTTACGAAACTTCGTTCTTTTCGGCATTAACATTCTATATCACCGCTCTCTTAGAATCCAGCAACAGGCACTTCATGTACCTCGCCTTTGTAGATCCACACCTTAACGCCGATAACACCGTATGTTGTACGGGCAACGCCCTTGGCGAAATCAATATCCGCTCTGAGAGTGTGCAGGGGAACTCTTCCCTCGTGGTAAGTATTGACCCTGGACATTTCTGCGCCACCCAGACGACCGGAACAAGTGATTTTTATACCAAGTGCACCAGCACGCATGGAATCGGAAATGGTTCTTTTCATAGCTCTTCGCACACTGACTCTGTTTTCCAGCTGCCTGGCAACACTGTCTGCCACAAGCATGGCATCCGTTTCCGGCTTCTCTACCTGGTTAACTTTGATCTTGACTGTTTTCTTTGTCAGGTGCTTAAGCTCACTTGTAAGACTGTCAATTGTGCTTCCGCGACTACCGATAACAAGACCGGGACGGGCAGTACTGATAACAACCTGTACTTCCTGAGGCTTACGCTCAATGAGGATCCTGGAGAGCTGTGCTCTCTCAAGACGACGGTAAACATACCTTCTGATGTGTTCGTCTTCCTCAATGAATCTGGCAAAGTCTCTTCCTCTGGCAAACCAGTTCGAATCCCAGCTTCGGCTTATACCGAGCCTGAGACCGATCGGATTGGTTTTCTGACCCAAACGATTAC
>JAOZRM010000361.1 GCA_029940175.1 Candidatus Sabulitectum sp.
CAATCCCGCAGTAATCACTGAGGTGAACAATCACAGAGGCAGTGTTTTCAGATATGCGTCAGATGAACCGGCAATCGCTCCGGACAGGCTGATCCTTACAAACCATCACAGAGTGCTATATCAACCTGTATTCTGTAACCGGTATTCACGTCTTCTCGATTCTCTCATCACGAACTCTGATGTTACTCTTGACCGTCTCTGGAATTTCATGGGTGTAGTGGGAGGTGTACCTCAAGCAGGTGTGGGAGGAACAATACAGACCATGATCTTTCAACCTGAACAGCGAAGGATCGGGCTTGCTTTTTCCACCAAAGGAACAGCTTCTTTTAACATGACACCACAGTGGATCCAGTGGTCGGATATCTACCCGAACCATGACCAGCAGTCTGTTCAGGAAGGAACCACCAGCCAGGTTGCTCTTAACACCTGTCCCAACCCTGCTTCGTCGGTACTATATGTAACTGCAGAAGTCTCCGCAGCAGACCTGCTGCAACTGTTTGACCTCAAAGGACGTCAGATGAATGTTTGCTTCTCCCAGACTGCCATCGGACAATTCTCAGTGGATATTAGCAGTCTGGGGTCAGGGCTGTACCTTGTTGTGAACAGCTCCAGTGAATGTCTGGAAAGTGCTTCTGTCCTGATTCTCAGATAGATGATTCTGACTCAATGAGTACAGTATCTTTCCCCAGCCTATAGTTCTTCTTATGGCCTACCAGAGAGTTCGTACGTGTTCGTACTTCTGTATGATCTTGTCTCTGGTCAATATTGTAGCGTTTTCTTCTCTGGCTGTTGCCACGATGATCTGATCGGCAGGATCTCCATTAAATGGCTGCGGCAATGATGTTGAGCGATAAGCAATAGTTGGAGTCAGTGGAACAAGTCGCAGCTTCGGCATATCCAGTGCCTCGGAAATCCATTCCTCGGGATTGCAGGAGATGCCGATCCTCTTTTTTTCCAGTAGCTTACTGAACTCCCAGGGAGAAATAGCAGAGAGAAGAAGCAAGTCATATTGCTCCGGAGTTGATAGTAATGACCGTACTTTAGCAGATAGTTTCTGTGGATGCATATTCCACCAGATCCATGTGTGTGTATCAAGTATGTACTTCATTTGCATACACTCCACATCTCTTCACCCAGTGGGGAGACTATGTCTTCCTCGAATACCAGAGCTTCAGACAATTTTCCTGGAATTGGTTTGCTGGAAGTAAAAGGAATAACTTCTACCAGCGGTTTTCCTCTCTTCGTAATAACTACAGACTCTTTTGTTTTCGCAATCCGCCCAAGTATCTGAAGAGCATGGGCCTTGAATTCAGTTATCGCAAGAGTTTCCAAATTGAATCACCTCCGTTTCACCTTAATATGGTCATTTTAAATGGTCATAACAAGTGTTTAGCGAAATTTTCTTGAGATCCACTTACTGCTTTTGTTGCTGGTGATAACCAAAATTTTACTTTAACTGAATAAGTACAGTATCATACCAGAGGCGGTATTCTGTTCCCCTGAACATCTTTCTGCTTTCCTCAGGCAGGTTCTCATACCTGTAATTTTGTGATTTTGGTGCATTCTGTCCGGCATACCTGCGGTGCAGTACCTGTCTTCCTGCTGCAGTAAAGAAAC
>JAOZRM010000362.1 GCA_029940175.1 Candidatus Sabulitectum sp.
CAACAGATACCGACCTTATTCCAGTATTCATTCTGGCCCACGGCCAGGTTGACAGGAACTGGGTTAATTCCGCCACCGACGGAATGGACAGAGCTGCTACACAGCAGTTTGCGGTTAGCGCAATGAAAGACATGGCAGAAGTTGCCCAGAGAGACATCATTGCTGAATTGAATACAACTAATTCAGAGGATGTTCTACCTCTCTGGATGGCAAACGCCGTGTACTGCAAAGCCACAGTATCTACTATTAGAGAAATGGCTTCCAGAAATGACGTTGTTCTTATTGAAGGCGCTTCAGACCCGGACGGAGGGCTTATTGAGCCTGTTGAGGTTCGTCCTCTCAACGCTGAAGAGCGTGGAAAAGGGCTTGCATGGGGTGTGGCAAAGATAAATGCAGATGATGCATGGGCACTAGGTTACGAAGGCCAGGGTGTAATTGTTGCAGTTATTGACACAGGAGTAGACTACACTCATCCGGATCTTGGCAACAATATGTGGCATGATACTCCTGCCGGTTTTCACTATGGCTACGACTTTTACGACAATGATAATGATCCAATGGATACATACGGTCACGGCACACACTGCGCCGGTAGCGTAGCGGGTGACGGTACAGGCGGAACAGAGACAGGTGTTGCTCCTCAGGCTACCCTTATGGCCATCAGGATCAATTACTATAGTGGTGGAGAGCCTACATGGATCCAGGCAATGGAATTTGCTGCAGACCATGGTGCCTCAGTGATGTCAACCTCACTTGGTTCAGGTCAGGGAAATGTTTCTCTGAGAACAGCCAATGAAAATTCACTCACTGCAGGTCTTTACCACAGTGTAGCTGCTGCCAATGACGGACCAGGAGCTGAAACAGTTCTTTCTCCCGGTGACGGTCCCCCACCCTGGTTCCATCCTGATCAGTCATATCACGGAGGTATGAGTGCTGTTGTAACCGTTGGTGCCACAAACAGTTCAGATGGTATTGCAAGTTTTTCCAGCCGAGGACCTGTTGTGTGTTGGAGTGACTACACAGATTCCAGCCCCCTTATTGACCCTGACATCAGTGGCCCCGGTGTTGATGTTGTGAGTACCCAGTGGACAGGTGGATACACCACAATGAGCGGTACTTCAATGGCTACACCACACCTTGCAGGTGTTGCTGCTCTTATACTCAGTGCCAACCCTGCACTTAGCGTAGCGCAGATGGACAGTATCATCGAGACGACAAGTGTTGATCTTGGGTCCAGTGGCAAAGACAACACCTACGGTGCAGGTCGTGTGGATGCATACCAGGCAGTTGTAGCTGCTCTTGCCATGACAGGTACAGAGGACAGCCAGGGAGCAGTTGTTCCAGCGGCAATGGGCATCAGTGCCATCAGCCCGAACCCTGTGAACAACTACGCATCATTCAGTGTTTACACTGCTGTTGCCGGTACTGCTGATATTTCAGTCTACGACGTATCAGGTCGCAGAGTTGCCAACATTGACAGCTCCGAGATCGAAGCGGGAGCAAATTCCTACAACTGGCAGATCCCTGCTGAAATGGGTAGCGGAGTTTACTTCGTTCGTGCTTCCATTGACGGCGGCACAGTTTCCAGCAGAATGACTGTTGTAAGGTAACTTTTT
>JAOZRM010000363.1 GCA_029940175.1 Candidatus Sabulitectum sp.
CTTAATAATATCCTGGAAACCGGAGCTTCAGAGCCCATCTCTTTTGTGAACATGGAGGTAACAGAACCGTTCCAGGCTAAGGTTGAAGTGCCGTACAGAATGGATCTTGCCCTGACTTACAGGTGCAACATCAACTGCAGCCACTGCTACAATCAGACCCGGGACAAGAAAGAGCTTTCAACGGATCAATGGAAAACAGTAATGAACAAGATCTGGGATCTGGGCATCCCTCATGTGATCTTCACTGGAGGTGAATCAACTCTTCGTGATGATCTTGAGGAACTTATTCAGCATGCTGAATCCCTGGGTCTTGTTACAGGTCTGCTTACAAACGGAGTAAAACTAGCAAACGAAGTTTATCTTCAGAGTCTTGTTGATGCCGGTCTTGATCACATTCAGATCACTCTGGAATCCAGTGACAGGAATATCCACAACAAAATGACTGGAGCAGACAGCTTTGACAGCACGGTTCAGGGAATAAGGAACTGCGTAAAAGCGGGTATTCACACCATTACCAACACCACAATAACCCAGGAAAATAGCGAAGGTATGGCTGATACAATGCAATTCGTACACGATCTGGGTCTTTCCTCTGTGGCAGCCAACGCAATAATACACAGCGGTAAAGCTCTTGAAGGCGATTTTGCAGTGAGCACAGACAAGCTGGAGAACATCATTCTCTCAATGAATGAGAAGATAGAAGAGCTTGGAATGAAATTCATCTGGTACTCCCCCACCCGTTACTGCAGTTTCAATCCCCTTGAGTTCGATCTCGGAGCCAAGAGGTGTACTGCAGGAGAATACAACCTCTGTATTGAACCTGACGGTGAAGTTCTTCCATGTCAGAGCTGGTACGAGTCGGCTGGCAATATTCTGACTGCAGAGTGGAACTCAATCTGGAGCAGCGATCTGATGAGGAGAGCAAGGAACAGAGAATGGGTGGATGATGTCTGCAGAGAGTGTGTTGACCTGAGCCTTTGCGGAGGAGGGTGTCCCCTTGAGAAGAAGAACGGAGCCCCCTGCAGGGACTCAATGTAAAAAGGATCAACTGCGGGATATCTACGGAAGACAGTTCAAAGAACTGGAGCCTCTTCGCAGGCACATTCTTTCTCAACTACCCTTGAGGCAGATGGAGACCATCTTTGAGCCTGGCTGTGGAACCGGGCTTCTTGGAGAAGAGCTTCAAACCCTTACAAATGCTGCCTATACAGGGATGGATATAGATCCTGAAATTCTTCCTGAGAATGAAATGTTCATTACAGGTGATGCCGGGAAGAATCTGCTTCCTGCAGATCTTTATGTCTCTTCCTTCTTCTTTTCCAGTGTGGATAAACCTGTGAAGTGGTTGAACAAAGTTAAGAAGAAGCTGTCACCGAATGGATTATTCGCCGTATTTGCAGAGTATGACTACACCTGTATTGGTGAGTCTCCGGATACAGGTTTAGCTGATCTTATCAGAGCGGGTCTTGAGAGTGATGGCATTAACACCAGCAACGGCAGTCAGCTGGATCTTTTCTTTCAAAAAGCGGGCTTCAGAAAACAAGCAGGTGGAGAGGTCAAGAGTTCTCTTCAAAAACCGGACAGAGCATTCCTGGAGATGCATGCAGAAAACA
>JAOZRM010000185.1 GCA_029940175.1 Candidatus Sabulitectum sp.
AGAAAGCTCCCCGAAAAGCTGCGCGGCAAGAGTTTTGTTGTGACAGATCACCAGAGTTGGCATGTTCATCTGCTGAATGACATTTGCCATGGTAAAAGTTTTACCGGAGCCAGTGACCCCCAGAAGAGTCTGCCACTCCAGTCTTTCCTTCAATCCATCCACCAGCCCCTGTATGGCCCGGGGTTGATGCCCAGCCGGGCCATACGGAGCTTTCAGGGAGAAACCTGCCAGGTCAGACCCTCAAGCTTTCCAGTGGAAGTTCAAAGCCGGAAACAGGTACAGCAATGCCCCATGCTTCAAGAACAGCAGGGTGAAATTCCCCGAGAATGCCCACTTCCACACCGTTTATTAGCACTGCAGCACTTCTACCGGGAATGAACCTTGAGTCATCCCTGGGAGCCAGGGAAAGGTCAAGTCCTCTTAAATGGCAAATAACACCAAGTATTGAATGAACTGCTCCAAAATCACCGTCACCTGTGCTGACAGCGAGATTCATCCGAGTTTTACAGAGCGAGCTGTCGGTTCGAGTAAGCACCTCACCCACGGTGAACAGCTTGTGAGGAAAAGCAGCATGACCACTGGAAGACTCCACCTCCAGAAGGGCTGGAAGCAACGTGCTGGATACAACTCCGTATTCAGCAGTCATGGGGTTGCTTATTCTCACAGGTGGCTCAGGAGTACGGGTACGGGTTGTTATCTTTTCATAACTGGTTAGTATCGGTCTCATGATCTCTTCACAACCGGCACCAACAAGCAGGGATTTCACTGAACGGGACAAAATTTCAACAGGGGCCGCAGAACCCACGGTATACTCCGATGGAAGTATTGGTTCAATGTTGTTAAGCCCAATGGCAATCACGATGTCTTCCATCAAGTCTCTGGGATGAATTCCGTCTCTTCTGTAGGGTGGCATAACTGCGGTTACGAAATCGTCTCCAATTTCAATATCGCGGTAATCCATCTTTGACAGCAGGGCTTCAATATCAAGTTCTTTCGCTGGAGACCCGATCATCTCTGTAATGTCTCTGAAGGAAGCACTAAGGGTATCGCTGTAAAGGATCGGTGTTACTGTTACCTCTCCATGGGGATACCTGATCTCAACAGGACTGATAACAGCACCTCTATCCTCCAGATTACAAGCAAGAATGGTGGCAGTCAGATTAACCGTGTGCCAGTCTGTTCCTGTAACTTCACAAAAGAGGCTCTTGTGGCCTGGTGCAACTCTGCCGGTGGCATTGCTGTTGAGAACAGGTGGAAATGACAGAACAGATCCGGAGCTGTCTCGAAGAATGGGATACTTCTGAAAATCCTTCAGAAGACCCGCATACTTGATCCCAGCTTCTGTATTTTTCAGAACATCGCGCAGTGTCATTTCAGTTTCCTCCCCCAGGGGCTGAAAACAGGTATCAGGTGAGGTCACTGAATAACTCACTGGAAAACTTATTCCATCAAGGGGATAGAAACCAATTGCAGCGGTTTTTCTTTCTTTTCCGAAGCTGGCGGCGATCTTCTCCTGGGCTGTAATCAGTGACTCAAGCCCGTTTTCATCAACCTCCCAGCCAACAGCAGTGAATGCCGCAATGAAGGGTCTGATCTCTTTCAGATCACTGTGAACATCGATATGCAACTCAGGTTCAGGCATGGAGTTAAGATGAGATTCTGCACCATTCTTCCAGCATCGCAAACCTCTTGCCACACCTTCAGCAGTCCACAAGTCGGGTCTATTAGTATCGTTCAGCTCAATTTTCACAGTTTTTTCATACAGCCCATCAAGCTCGGCCTTGAGTGACTCAAGAAGCTTTTCAAGATCGTCGGTATTCTCCAGTTCTGCCAGAGGAAGGAAATCGCCAAGAGGTATTTCGATTTTAGGCATTGTCGCCTCCAAGAAGTTTTTCCGGTGTTGATTTCATCTCCCGGAGTCTGGTCAGATCAGGGCTCAGCAGGTCCCTGATATCTGAAAGACCAAGGGCAAGCAGGGCCATTCTATCCAGCCCAAGCCCCCAGGCTATCACAGGTACATCAATTCCCATGGGTCCACAGACCTCACGGCGAAAAAGTCCGGCACCGCCCATTTCAAACCATCCAAGGGTTGGATGCTTGACATGCAGTTCCACTGATGGTTCTGTGAACGGGAAGTAAGCAGGAACGAACTTGTACTCAGTCGCCCCGGCTACTTCTGTTGCAAAAAGTTTTAGAAGCCCAAGAAGATGCCTCATGTTGATCTCTTCACCAAGCACGATTCCTTCAACCTGAAAGAAATCCGGTAGATGGGTGGCATCAACCTGATCATATCTGAAGCATTTTGCTATTCCAAAGTACTTTCCGGGGATATCAGGATTAGAACCCAGTGTTCTTGCCGAAAGAGCCGTTCCCTGGGAACGCATTATTGCTTTCAACGAACGGTTCCATTCAAAACTGTATTCCCAGCCTCTGCCACCGGTGTTACCACCGTTCTCATGGGCAGCCTTGACTCTGTCTCCCAGTTCACGAGATGGAGGTGACACTTCAATTCCATCCTCAAGATAGTATGCATCGTGTATGTCTCTTGCAGGGTGAAACTGAGGCATGAACAATGCATCATTGTTCCAAAATTCGTTCTCTGCCAGAGAACCCTTCATCTCCTGAAAACCCATGGCCTGAAGCTTGTCCCGAACGGAATCAAGAAACATGGCGTATGGATGAAACCTTCCAATGTGAATTCTTGAAGGTGGAATATCCACCTGATATCTTCTGAAGGATCCGTTCTTCCATTCACCGGAAGTCAGGATCTCCCTGGTGAGAATACCAATTGTATTTTTTCCTCTGGCACTTTCAAGAGCTTCTCTTCCCGAGGGAGTGATCTCAATAACACTGCTTTCAGTTTCATTGATCACAAACTCTGCTCTGGATTTTCCTCTTTTCGGAGCCCTGTTGGAAACCTCAGCTGCAACCTGCTGATCCAGCTCGGTAAGATGAAGAACCTCACCACGACCGATAACTGAATAAACACCATTCCAGACTACTGAAAAAACACCTCCGGTAGAATCGTTCAAGAGAAGTCCATCCGGTCCTTTTTTCAGTACTCGAGCCTTGACCAGAGCACCCATGGCACTTCCCCACTGAGCTCTGTCAAAAAGTTCATTCTTCTGGATTTCCGGTAATGATGTCATCCCGTCTTTTACAGACTCAATAAGTGCAAGCTCCGGGGTTGTACCCTTGCTG
This sequence comes from Candidatus Sabulitectum sp., assembly GCA_029940175.1. GTDB lineage: Bacteria > Fermentibacterota > Fermentibacteria > Fermentibacterales > JCC-6 > Sabulitectum. The sequence continues at coordinate 3,202 of JAOZRM010000185.1, forward strand.
AAGAAAAGCTCTCCAACCGGTCCAAGTTCAACCGTTACAGTTTTCTCACTGGAAACAACCGAAGCCATTTCTCTGGAAAGAAGCCACTGAAAAGCCCTTCTGTAAGAACCTTCGTCCATCCCGGTACCCGCCATGGCTTCTCTGTCACTGCCTGGTCCATGTTCAGAGAGCCAGTTAAGCAGTGTTTTTTCCAGGGGGTGCAGATCTTTTGATACATTCTCTGACAATTTTAATCTCTACCTTCTTATTTCCAGACGATCTCGTCCGAGTTCAGGAAAAGTCCCTGTTCCGGCCTTGGAATCCTGTATTCTCCTTTGAGAACCGTTCCGCAGTCGGGACACTCTGCCATTCCTTCATTTACCACCGAATCACAGACAGGGCAGATCCTGGCCATCATTCCGTCCACATAATCAACCAGTTCCCCTGCAGTAATAACTCCATCTCTGTTGCTGTCAGCAGCACCTCGAGAGCCTTCGAGAAGAATCGGTGTAAGAACTCTCTCACTCACAGATTTATCTTCACGGGCCGCTGTAAGGATAAGAATGTTATCTATGCTGGAAAAATCATTCACAAAACCTCCTGAGTTGCATGCATCTGCAAACAGGTAAACAGAGCCGGGGAAAACTCCAAGCAACTCGTGCATCTCGTCATCAGAAATATCCTCGTCGTAGAAACAGAGAACTTCGTTAACCCCGTCTTCTTCCTCGTTTCCACCTGATCCTGGTGGTTCCTGTGATCCGTGACCACTGTAGAAGATCACCAGTCTGTCCTCAGCATCCGCTCTGCTGGAAATGTCATTTACTGAATTTCTGAATGCATCGGCTCTTGCCTCGGCATCAACAAGAAGAACCATCCGGTCTGAATCTATATTCTGATCATCTCGGAGAAAACGGTAAAAATCAATGGCATCCATGCTTGCCCGGGAAAGGATATCCGCCCTGGACTCGTAACCGCTGATACCTGATACGACAGCCCAGGTGCTGGCGGAAGCAGGATCTCCGGATGAGAGATTTTCGGATGGAATTCTCTCTGCTTCAATGGTGAAAGTTCCCTGTCCCGCGCGGGAATAAGCATAAACGGTAACTCCATAAACTGCGTCTTCCTCACAGTACATTGTCACCGATTCATCTGCAGCATTGTCTGTGTTGCTCACACCACCCTCTGCCTGAAGAACATAACCCGGTCCACTGACCAGCATGTCCAGGTCAAAGTCTCTCTGATCCCCGCGAAGCTCAATAACCAGAGTACCGCCTGCTTCTCCGTGAACAGTGTAAAACTTCTGTGCAGAAGTAGTCTCGTCGATCACCCCGTGAATCAGGCCTACCACCGGTTCCGCATCGGTTGGCTGTACAGAAACTTCACATAATCCTCCGCTGTAGGAATCCATGAACCCGGGAGCGATCCAGAGCGTATCCCCCCTCTGTGTCCAGAAGCAGAATCTCTCATCTCCCCTTTCGGTCATCAGGAATGCGGAGGGTTCCCCGTAGCTGTCGAAAAGTCTAACGTCGCCATCCCTCAATTTGTCAAACACTCCGGAAATGGTATAAAAGCCGGAAGAGGGTGAAATGAATCTCAACAGAGCGGACTGGCCGAACCCTGTTTCCACGTTCACAGCACGAGACTGGCGGATATCTGTACCGGGTTGAATAAGATTAAGCCTGTAGGGGAACTCTTCAAGGTCTTCACCAACATCATACGGATGAACTTCCACAACTACAGGAGAATTACCCGCCGGAACAAGAAGCCCCTCTGAGTACAGATAAGTGTTTGACGAATACAATGCCTCGCCGTCAGAGTTACGAACCACAAGATCAAGATCACCCTGATTCTCAAAGGTCAACTCCAGAAGCGCTTCACTCTGCATTGCAGGAAGCATGTAACGCTGCACGTCGCCCTTTATGGCATCAGCAGTAATGGATTCAGAAAGTATATCCATTTCGCCGGCTCTCATGATCTCCAGAGAGTAATCCCCACTGCCGCCTTTGTTGTATCTCGAAATAACGATCTGAATACTCTCACCTGCAAGGAGCCCAACTGCAAGCTTCTCAGTTGAATTGGCACTGTAACTGCCGGCCCACAAGTTGTTGCCTGCTCCGTAAAGCTCAAGGTCAAGGTCCGCAATGTCATCGGTTCCTCTGATAAGAAAATTCCATTTACCGGCTTCGTGGGCGGTAAAAGACCATATCTCAGCCATTTCAGCCGAAGAAAGGGAGGATGACATGCCATTGCTGCCCACTTGAACCGGATCACGATATCTTACTTCAAATTCAACAGGATCATCGCTGACCGCTTTTATCCAGAACCAGTAATCACTGTATGCAGACAGAGCAAGTGGCGCACCGGTGGTTGAAAAAGCAAGCGGATCTCCTGCATTATCGTAAGCTGTGATTGGTACAGCAGGAGTGGAGACCACCTCAATAACTGCATAGTCACTTTCCAGAATACGAATCCACTGATAACCTCCGGATTCGGCACTCTGTACTGTCTGACCTGCATTAACACCGGGAACAGTTACTGCATCCGGGAGTGTTACTGCAAGTGCAGCAACCAGAAAAATAAACATACCAGCCAAAGCAACCGCCTTTCAATTCTTAAACAAACAACTGAGTAAGCCAAGGCACTAAGATAACAAAATATGGATTGT
>JAOZRM010000364.1 GCA_029940175.1 Candidatus Sabulitectum sp.
TTCCTGCTCTTGCAAAACTCTGTAAGATCATTATTCCCTCCGGAGATGATGACACCGCAGACGATGATGTTATTCTTGATTCCAACCTGCTTACTTCACCGGTTCTGGCTTTAGATAATCTGGATCGTGAGATGGCAAAGATGGCGGTTGTGTCCGGGAAAGCTGTATGTCAGGCGGCAGAGCACTTTTTAACTGGAAAATATCAGACGAAGAGGATTCTTTTAATGGAGGACAGGGTGGATGATATGCAGAGAGATCTTACGGTCTATGCATCTCAATTATTCAAGGAGAATCTTTCCTATGAACAGACACTGAGACTTCCGGTTGTTCTTCATACTATCAACGATATTGAGAGGGTGTCCGATCATGCTGTAAATATGGTTGAGGCCAGGAACAGAGTTTCAGGCAATGTTCTTGATTCAGAAGGTCCGCTTACCACCGCAGCCGGGCAGGCATTTGAAGTTATCAGTGAAATGACAAAGCTTGTTGTTACTGCTCTTGAAACACACGATCTGAAAGCTGCCCAGAAGGTTCTGATTCTTGAGGGAAGAATGAACCAGATAGAAGAGGAAGCCAGAGATAACTACAGCAAGTCCCTGGCAACCTACGGTGTCTCCAATCTCACCGGTCTGGCAATACTTGATTTTATTGACTACTGTGAAAGAGCAGGGGATCACATTAAGAATATCGCACAGTCAATTATTGGCGGAGGCATCTGGCACGGCCAGGAGCCGGGAGAGTAAAGTGAGACAGAAAAAGTAAGTATGTTTTATCGCACTTCTCTCCTTCCAATTTTGCAGTACGCCAGTAGAGTTGCAGATGTTTGTCACTCTTTTCACCCAGTGGCATCTACTCTCAGCAGGGTATTTCATTCGCTATATTCCTGTGAACTGGATTCCAGTGACAATACAATTTAGCCATCCAGGGGTGTTCCGTTGAGATTAGCCATTAGTGTTCTTGTTCTGATTTCTTTTATGGCCTTGGGGCAGAGTGAGTTCAATCTCGTTTCCCTGCCTTACGCTGATTACGGCAGTTCTGAAAAAGAGATGGATAACCCCATTGCAGTTGAGCTGACATACGCTTCAAATAGCGCTCCAATTGCGAATTTCGAGGTTCATTTTTCTGTTACCGGCGGGGAAGCAGTACTGCTGCCTTCCGAGGGTTATTACACCATTGAAGAAGATTCTTCCGAAGGCCTGGTGGTACAGACCGATGAAAACGGTATTGCCCGTGTCAATGTAGAGCTGGGGAAAATGGGTGAGGTTGATGTTACTGCAGTTCTTTTCGACGATGACGGGCATCAGTTCATATCGACTTTCGACATTGTATCTCTTGATATCAGGGCTATTGTTTTCCAGATATTCGGTGGATTGGCAGTGTTTCTTCTTGGTATGCAGATGATGTCTGCCAATCTTCAGCAGGTTGCCGGTAATCGCATGAAATCCATACTTCGAACACTTACTTCCAACAGGCTTATGGGAGTAATCGCTGGCGCGTTTGTTACCGCCCTTATTCAGAGTTCAAGTGCCACAACAGTTATTACCGTAAGTTTTGTGAATACCGCACTTATGACACTTCAGCAGGCTGTTGGTGTGATTCTTGGAG
>JAOZRM010000365.1 GCA_029940175.1 Candidatus Sabulitectum sp.
GCAGCGCTGGTACCTTTCTCAGCATGTTTCTACCTTTCGGTTTGAGATTAAGTTTCTATTTAAAAAAATCAATAATTATGCTTGCAACCTCTGTGCCGACTCTTCCTGAAGCACCTTTGCTGCCTGCACCGATGTGAGGTGTGGCAACTGCTTTGGGGTGAGCGATCAGGGGGCAATTCTCTGATGTTGAAGGCTCCTTTTCATATACGTCAACACCGGCAGCGAATACCTTGCCGGAATCAAGAGCTTCAACAAGAGCAACTTCATTAATAGTACCACCGCGGGCACAGTTAACTATTATCACGTTTTCTTTCATCATATCGAACTGTGGTTTGTCTAAAATGTAATGAGTGGTATCGTTGTGAGGAATGTGAAGGCTGATGAAAGTAGATTCTTTGCAGAGTGTCTCAAGGTCTACTTTCTTCGCTCCTTCAACTACTTCTTCCTCGATGAACGGGTCAAAGAAAATAACACTCATGTCGAATGCTTTTGCTCGCTTTGCAACTTCTTTAGCAATGCGGCCGAAACCGATAAGCCCCAGTGTTCCGTGCCAGAGTTCAAGACCCTTGCCATACTGCTTCTTATTCCATTCACCCTGTTTCATTGTTCTGTCTGCAACTGGAATGTATCGGCAGCATGCAAGCATATGACCAAGAGCAAGTTCAGCAACAGCTACAGAGCTTGCACTGGGAGTGTTTCTTACGGAAATTCCACGAGCTTCTGCATCTTTCACATCTATGTTGTCCAGACCAACTCCGCCGCGGACAATAAGCTTCAGAGTGTTCTTGCAACGTTCAAGAACAGGTACTCTAACCTTTGTTGCGCTTCTGACGATCATGGCGTCATAAGCAGGCACAGTCTCCAGAAGACCATCCTGATCCATCCCGGTTTTTACCGTTACCTCGTGCCCTGCATTTCTAAGCATATCAAGAGCCGAATCGGCAACTGCGTCACAGACAAGAACTTTAGCCACTTTATCCCTCCGCATTTCTGTTAAATTATTAATTGACAATAATGCACCCCTAGCCATGAAAGCTATTGAACAAACAACCTGAAGTCAATGGATTTATCTGATTTCCAGAGCTTTTTCCACCTTTCCGACAATGGCCTCTGCGGTGAGTCCGCAGTGTGTCATTACCTCCTCCGGGGTTCCACTGCAACCGAATCTGTCATTAACACCAACTGGAATGATTCTTCCAGGACAGTTCTCTGACATATATTCAGAAACTGCACCAAAAAGCCCACCTGTAATCTGATGATCCTCGGCTGTTATAATGAGTTCGGTTAGGTCTGATAAATAATTCAGCAGTTGGATATCCAGAGGTTTGATACTCACCATATCCGCCACGGAAACCTCAACGCCCTTCTTTGCCAATACTTCCGCTGCGTCAAGAGCCTTGGTTACCATTGCTCCAACTGCGACTATGGAAGCATGCCTGCCATTACGGAGCAACCGTCCTCTGCCGGGAACAACAGTTTCATCTCTATTGTATATCTCTGCCACAGGGTTTCTTCCATACCTTATATAAACTGGACCATCAACATCAAGCGAAGTAAGAACTGCCTGCCTGGTCTGATTTGCG
>JAOZRM010000186.1 GCA_029940175.1 Candidatus Sabulitectum sp.
CCTCAGTGATACACTGATTGCACAGGGAGCCCCGACAAACTTGTACAATCCTTTCAGTGCAGGCATGAACAATGCTTTCGCTCTTCTGCTGGGTGGCCTTCTTGGTGGAATGGCAGCTCAAGCAAGCATTCAGCCGATATTTGCTGCAAAAAATGTTCAGACAGCCAAAAAAGCAGCAATAGTAGCAGGTTTTATTGTAGCTCCTTTCGGTATTATGACTGCATTCCTTGGGCTTATGGCCAGAACAGGTCTCTTCTTCGGGCCTGAAGTTGAAGTTGTTGGTAGAACGGCGATCCCAACCCTTCTTCAGACACCGGCATTTATCCCGCCGATTCTTGGTGGAATTGCCCTTGCAGGTGTTCTTGCAGCAATTCTCTCTACAGTGGGCCCCGTAAACTTTGCCGTTGTAACAATTGCCGCCAAGGACATCTATCATGGAATGATCAACAAAAAAGCAGATGATGCTAAAATTATAGCAACAGCCAGAAAGCTGGTTCTTCTTGTTAGTGTCATTTCCGTACCGCTTGCAATAACTATGCAAGGTGCAGTTCTTAAAACCGCATACATCAGTTACGCTATTCGAGCAATTGGTGCAATTGTTATTATTACCGGTTTATACCTCCGCAAATATGTCACTCCACTTGGTGTTAAGCTGGCTTTTATTTTAGGCACAATCTCGGTATTTGTATCGATGTACGCTCAGAATCAGGGATGGTTTAATGTCGATAAAACATACGGAGCAGTCGCAACGACTATTGTTGTGATTTCTCTGTCTTCTCTTGGCGACAAGTTTTTCAGGAAGAAAGCAAAGTATGAAAACCTCTAGCAATAACTCACTTATTGACGCCTCAAGGCTGATGATAGAGGGAACTGTACGAGCCGGTGGTCAGGTATTTGTGGGGTATCCCATAACACCTGCAAATCTGCTGTACTCTTACTCAAGTAAAAGATTCCCCACAGTACTTCCAGCACCTGATGAGATATCAACAATGCAGTTCATGAGCGGTTTTGCAGCAGCCGGTAAATTCCCGGTTACTGCAACTTCCTTTCCTGGGCTTGCACTTATGGTTGAATCCATTGGCATGGCTTTCATGATGGAACTGCCCATGGTAATCATGCTTGTTCAGAGAATGGGTCCATCTACAGGTACTGCAACTTGTGGAGCTCAGGGTGATATTGGCCTGATCGGTAATATCAATTCCGGCGGATACCCAATTCCAACCTTCTGCCCTTCTACATTCGAGGATTGTTATACTCTTTCTGCAGAAGCAGTCAAGGTAGCAATCAAGCTTCGCACTCCTGTTTTTATGCTTACATCAAAAGAAATGGTCATGACATTAAAAAGTTTTGATCTTTCGACACTAAAACCTGTTGAACCTGTTAAGCGCACATGGTACAGTAGTGAGGAAAAATTTGTTCCCTACAAACCGGACGCAAATGGAGTTCCTGATTTTCTGCCCGTGGGTTCACCTGACCATCAGGTAAGAATTACAGCTTCTACCCACGATCAGAACGCAGCATTACAGCACTCTTCTAAAGAAGCACTGGCAAACATTGAAAGGCTTCGATTCAAAATGGAGCACAATCTATCAGATTATGCACATTATGATTATGACAAAGTGGATGATGCAGAAACACTCGTTTTCTCTTACGGAATTTCTGCTGCTGCTTCTCGGGAAGCTGTTGCAAATCTCAAGGCTAGTGGCAAAAGGGTTTCTCTATTGATCGCAAAGACCCTTTTCCCTGTTCTCCCTGAATATCTTGAAGCTGCAAACAGCCACAAAAGAGTTGTTGTTGTTGAAGAAAACCAGAGAGGTCAGTACAGAGAGATGCTTTTTGGCTTGAATGGAAGAGATGGTGTTTCAGGGGTAAACTGCATAGGCAGACTTATCACACCTGGTGAAATTGAAGAGGAGGTCTCCAAATGAGTGGAGTTTACCTTTCAACAGAGAATCAACCATTCTGCAAAGGCTGCGGACACACTCTTGTTGGCAGGGCAATCGAGAAAGCTCTTGGCAATCTCGAAAACCTTGATCCACTTGATCTTGTGGTTGTAACTGACATCGGCTGTATCGGCATTATCGACAAACAATTCAAATCCCACACTGTGCACGGACTTCACGGAAGATCCGTTGCACTGGCCACCGGGATTTCAATGGGGCTTTCAGACCCATCCAAAAAGATCATTGTTTTCATAGGTGATGGAGGAGCCACAATCGGGCTACATCACATTCTTGAAGCAGCACACCTGAATATCAACATGACTGTACTTGTTCACAACAATATGCTTTACGGTATGACAGGCGGGCAGCCATCCGGTCTTACTCCACAAGGGTTTAAAACCCTTACAATGCCTGACGGAAGAATGGATCACGGAACCGATCTGTGCCAGCTGGTTCACAGTGCAGGGGCTGCTTATGCAAGACGGCTTTATGCCATGGGAGATATATCCGAGGTGCTGGAGGAAGCTTTTAAGGTTGATGGTTTCTCTCTTGTCGAGGCTGTAGAATTCTGTCCCAGCCATGGTATTAAGTTCAACCCCGGCAAAAAACTGTATGAGTTAACTGAAAAAGCAGGTCTTCTTCCAATTCTTCTCGAAAACAACAAGGCACCACACATTTCAGCAGAAAAAGTGGATGGAGAATCTCTATTTACACCAGTAAAAGAAGTAAAGGCTGAATTCAGTCATAATCTGGATGGAAGAATTTCACTTATACTTGCGGGTTCTGCCGGTGAAGGTGTGCAATCTGCAGCTGAACTTCTTGCTGTTGCAGCAATGTCCTGCGGGCTTTCTGTTACAAAAAAAGGTAGTTATCCAGTTACTGTTGGTGTTGGTTTCTCTCTTGCAGAACTCATAATATCTACGGATAAGATAGACTATACAGGCATCAGTAAAATTAATGCAGCACTTGTCACTTCAGTAGATGGCTTGAAAAAGGGTCTCTCTAAAATAGAGAATATGACTGATGGAACTCTTTATCTTGATTCCTCTCTTGAAGCACCTGAAACAGCCACAAAAGTAGAGATAAATAATTACAGAAAACCTATGGGGCCAAGAAGCGCCAGCCTTCTTCAGGCAGCAAACTTTGTTAAAGAAACAGGCTTCATCCCCATGGAAGCATTTTACAAAGCACTTGCTGCTTCAAGAATCAGCAAAGCCATTCCCAGGGAAAAACTCGAAAAGGCTCTCAAGGAACTAAACTAAATCTACTTAGCAATCAGCCGGCATTTTGCATAAATGCCGGCTGAAGTAGTTCATTCAGAATAAATGAATTTTCTACTATTCCTCTGAATTGAAACCGATCTTTTTCCTGTGCAAGCCATCAAGCGCTACATAAAGAATTGGAAGAACAACAAGCGTAAGTGGTGTGGCTACAAGCATTCCTCCTATTACAGTTCTTGCCATTGGAGCCCACAGGGCTGCACTGCTGGTGCCACCCATGGAAAGTGGAACAAGAGCCAGGATGGTTGTGCTGGCTGTCATAAGAATTGGCTTCAGTCGTATTCTACCTGCTTGAACAATTGCCTCCCTTGCAGAGATGTTACTTTCTCTTCTAAGGTTGTTCGCAAAATCCACAAGCACAATTCCATTGTTAACCACAATTCCTATGAGCATAAGAATTCCAACAAGCGAGGTCATTCCCATTGTGGTGCCGGTCAAAAAGAGGATCCAGACAACACCGATAAGAGCAAGGGGAATCTCAAAAACGAGAATGAATGGTTCAAGAAGTGACTCAAATTGAGCCGCCATCACCATATAGACAAGCATAATGGCAACAAGAATTGCAAGACCCATGCTGCTGAAGGATTCCTTCTGATCGGTAATATCACCTGTGACCTCCCACCTGGTATCTCCCAGATCAAGAGAATCCATCATGGCCTGAACGTCTCCAGCCACATCTCCAAGTGGTCTACCGTCAAGCCTGCAGAAAACACTTACCACACGGCTTCTATCCAACCGACCAATCTTATTGGGAGACAGAGCCGTATTGAATGTTCCCCAGTAATCAAGCGGAGCACCGTTAACAGTAAGAGCAGCAACAGATTCTCGTGTTGAACGATATCTTTCAGCATATCTTAGATTCACATCTACATCTGTTCCATTCTCATTCAATGTGGTAACATTCATTCCAAGCATCCCCAGAGTGATCTCTGAAGCCAGTTGGGCTCTGGAAAATCCTCTTAGCGATAACACTCCATCATCCGGGATATAATCTATCTTTGTAAACCAGTCTTCCAGTGATGAGACTTCTCCTGTGGTTCCCGGGATGAGATCAAGATTGTCTCTCACATAATCTCCAAGAACTTTCAGTGTATCAAGATCTGATCCAAACAAGTTGATCTGAATGGGAAACTCATTACCGATAGGTGCTCCTGTTCTTACTGCAAACCTTATTCCAGGTGTGCTGAAGAGAATCCTCCGCATGGAAGTTGCATAATCTTCCACACTGGTATCTCGTTCCTCTTCAGGCACAAGGTAGTAGGTCATTACAATTCTGCATGTTGCATCAGAACCGAACATGGCACCAAGTCCCTCTGCTTTTCCCACATCCACCAGAAGGTGTGCAAGATCACCGGGCAGAAACAAGGCTGAAAGAGAGTCTTCCATAGCAAGTGCGAAACTGTCCGTCTCTGCAAGATTTGTTCCAGCTGGCAGGCTTACGGTAACATCAATTATTCCCTCCTGAATATCAGGCAGGAATGATGTTGGAATAAATCTGAACAAAGACATGGATATGAAGAAAAGAATCACTATGGGCAGAAGAGTTTTGAATTTGTGAACTGTGCAGTAGGTCAAGATCTTCTCATACCTGGCATCCAGCCTTGCAAGACCTTTGTCTATCCGATTCGCCACCGATCTTTCGCTGTGCTTCTTTATCAGATTCTTTGATCTGGAAGCAAGGAGAGGAATAAGGGTCATGGCAAGAAAGAGAGAAATGAACAGAGCGGAGGCGATGGTTATGCTGAGATCTCTGAATATCTGCCCGGTCATTCCCTTCACAAACAGCATAGGAATGAAAACGGCAACTGTTGTTAAAGTAGAAGCTGTTACAGCCATTGCAACCTGAGACGCCCCATGTGAGGCGGCTTTTTCCTGTGATTCCCCGTGACGTCTTCTTCTGTGAATGTTCTCGAGAACCACCACCGAGTTATCAACTATCATGCCAATTGAAATGCTGAGCCCTGCAAGACTCATGATGTTAAGATTCACGCCTAAAAGGTACATTGCTGCAAATGTGGAAATAAAGGAAAGGGGCATTGAAACACTGACAATTCCCGCATTCACCGCTGACCCCAGGAAGAACATAAGAACTGCAGCAGCAAGGAGAATTGCCTGAATACCAGTCATAAGAAGACTTTTTGTGGAATCAAGAACAAAATCCTTCTGAGAGTAAATTATGTCCATATCGAGAGTCCCGGAGTAGTTGAGTGCAGTCTCTGCAATCTGGTTCTCCAGAAGACGACAGGTATTAACCGTGTTGGCATCCCCGCTTTTGCGAAGTATCAGAATTACTGAGTTTTCGCCATCCAGCCTGCTGGTACTGCTCTGGTCTTTGCTGCCGTCGGCTATTTCCGAAACATCTCTAAGATGAACAGGAATACCGTTGCTGACGCCTATTACAGTTTCACCAAGCTGCTCTATTGAAGTAAATCCACTTTTAACACTGATATAGATCTCTGTTCCCTCTGAATCAATATCACCACCTGGTTGATTGCCCTGAACAGATCT
>JAOZRM010000366.1 GCA_029940175.1 Candidatus Sabulitectum sp.
AGAGGTCTGCCAACAGGAGAAAGCTTTATCGGTCTTTACAGGGGTGGTGTTGAACCGGAGATCATTCTTGCATCTTATCCTCTGGATATCAGCATTGGTGACGACGGAGCTGTAAATGTTGACAATGTGGATGTGGTGTGGGATTCAGACAGCCGTGGAAACCTGTTCTATGCGGTTAGTGATGGCGTCAGTTATGCCATACACGGAGTTACAGCTCAGGGTGAAGAAATACTAACCATAGAAAAAGACTGGGAGCCGGTTGCTAAAACCGACGAGGAAATGCAGGAAGAGTTTTATGAGGAGGGTCTTTCGAGATCCGATGAGGGTGAATCCACTGTGAACAGAAACGAGCGTACCAATCAGTATCCGTATCACATTGCTATTGACGGAATTTACATTGATGATGAGGATCTTATCTGGGTTGAGCAGGGCTACACCGATGTGCCAACCTTCGAGGTTTACTCAACTGAGGGTGAATTACTGAGAGTAGTTAATATTCCAGAACTGGCTGGAGTTAATCAACTTGTTTACTGTTTCCAGGGCGGTATGCTTGCATTTGATTTCGGTCCATCTGATTACCCGAAAATTTATATTCTTGAGGGTGGAAGCAGCTTACAATAGGAGTGCTCGACGTTATTGAAGTGGGGAAGTGATCACAGACCGAAGCACTGTATTGTGATTTGTCTGATGATTCACTTCCCCGTTCAGGTACACGATATTATTCTAAATTGTATGCTTAACAGATGCCCAGGTAATCTGATCAAGACTGCTACCAGTGCCGGATACGGAAATGTTATCATATTTTACCGTAAGAAGAGCTTTGTCATCTGATCCAAAGTTGCAGCAAAAAGCACCCATTCTTCCCGGTGCGGAGAAAAGGGAATTTGTGCAATTCAGCTGCCAGTCCGATGGTTCATCTTCCACTGCTCCCTGCCAGATCTTTCCCGATATGGATGTTCCTTCAAGTTCGAATCGCACCCAGTATGTTTCGTTGAGAGAGAGTGGCATGGAGATAGATGCAATGGATACCGGTCCGGAAGAAGTAAGTTTTGAGATGCCGAAAGTATTCTGACTGGGAATGATAACCAGAAGATATCCTGTGAAGGTCGGAATGTAACCTCTGGCAAGAATACCTGCTCTAAAACAGTTTACCGGTGTGATCTGCGCCACAATTGAGTAATCAGCAGTGCTCATTACGCCACCCTGATCGCCATTATGTGATGCTGCCGGTATCCATCCTGAGCCACTGTTTGACAGAACATATTCCTGGTCGGTCACGTTGTACTGTGCATTGGCACCGTAGCCGGAAGTCCATGCTGACCAGCCGTCAGCATTACCGTCGCTGAAGTCATCCTCTAAAAGGATATCAGCATTTACAAGGCTGCTTGAGAGAATGACTAAAGATGCAAAAAGGACTTTCATATTAACCTCAATTTAGTAGAGAAGACGCTGTATTCTCATTGGGTAAGAGCCTCCTCCTGCTGTTTTTACTGCAGGGCGTTCTGGTTTAAGAAGTTGCTCAAAAACATATTTTTCAAAAGTGAGTAACGGTTCTGCGGTGTTTCTGACCTTGAGTG
>JAOZRM010000027.1:0-5135 GCA_029940175.1 Candidatus Sabulitectum sp.
AGGTCATCACCATCTTCTTCAAATGAAATATCATCGCAAAATCCCAATTTTTTCGTGAGATTACCCATGTTTTCTTCAAGTACATGAAGATCGGTAGAGTCAAGGCCGTTGATGCCAAGGGCACTAAGTTCTTTCAACATATCAGGCCCTGCCTGACGCATCACCGCCGCGGCGCTGCCTCCTACCGCTCTGTGAAGTGCTTTAGTAAATGCATAAAGTAACGCGTTCGTACCAAGTCGATCAATCTGTTCTGGAGCCATTCGGTATCCTCCTAAAGAAAAAAATGATTTACAGGAACCCAGGTACTCAGCTTGCGAGGCTTAAGTACATCATCTTTCTCCCCCTCGGGCTGTAATCTTTAATAGGGAAGAGACTTGCGTCAACGACGGAGTTTGCGAAAAACGTAACTAATAGGAATATTAACAAGTTCAAAAAACATACGCAGGCTGTAAGTTTTTCCGGGTGTACCAACGCTCTTACATCATTGAAGAAGAAGAGCGTAGAAGTACATTTGGTGAAGATGAGTTCGCAGGGCATTACTACTGAATGAAATACAGTTTGACAGAAAGAAAGCCATTTTCCGTTTGGGTGTCACTTATAATAGATGAGACGAAGCAATGATGGAATGAAGCAGGTAGAGGGGTTGTATCAATCCTGGAAGCAGATGATAAGCAGGTTAAATTGAAAGGGGATTCTAAAATGTTGAAAAAAACATTTCCAGTTTTTATAGCATCATTTCTTGTTCTTGGCTTTGCTAGTTGTTCTCTCCTGGGAGGTGGAGGCCTCGGAGTGGGAGATACTGCAGAGGGTGATCTGGATAATGGATTGGAAATAGAGGAACTGCTACCCAACTCTGAGGAAGTTCTCCTTGCAGTGGGTATTGCAGTGGAAGATGACTGGCCAGCTCTGGCATTTGCTCTTAAATCCGGAGAAGGTGTATCGCTGTTTGTTGAAGCGGATGACATTGATCCGGTGATGGTTGTTGTTGATGCTGACGGACATGTTGTCATCGCAGGCGACGACTGGGACGAAGAGTTGGATGCTTTCATCTCTCTTGATGAGGTACCTGAAGGAGCAACTGTAATTGTATTCGACATTTCGGGAGATGACGGTAATTTCCTTCTTGAACTTGATGAAGCAGATGACTTTGCGTGGAAACTTGAAACCGATGAAGAATATGAAGATTTTATTCTTGAGGACAAGGAAAATGATCTGTGGGAAGATATTCTCATGGATGTAGATGAGCTTTATCAGGGCAGCTGGGAAACATGCAGGGTCTTTCCCCTTGAGGTTAGAGGAGAGAAATGGATCAGGATCGCAGTTGAATCTGATGTTGACTGCGTAATGGCTGTTCTTCTTGTTGACGGGGATGATCTGGAGTATGTGGATTTCGATGATGATACTGATGGTGCGAATCCTGTATTCTCCGGTATGCTTGAGTCAGGAGATTACATCATAGTTCTGGATACTTACAGCGGATCAGAAGATGCGGAATTCGTTATCGAGGTAGCAGAGCTTGATCCTGATGAGTTTTCTGTGGAGATCGTTGAAGTGGATGAGACAGGAGTCTGGTTCAGTGGAGAATTCCGCGAGGGTGCTCTTGTTATGCATTACTGGCCTGAAGCTGAGGACTACTACGGTATTTATCCCGAGGAGCAGGCTCTCGTATTTGAATTTGAGATCCACGAAGAAGGCGAGTACACTTTCGATGCCGCTTGTTCTGATGATACCAAGATGGTAATAATAGACAATCATAATGTAATCATTGATTACAATGACGACGGACCTGAGGACTTGAACCCGCAGCTCACTCTGCAGCTTGTTCCCGGGTTTTACAGCGCTATTGTAGCACCATACAGTGATAGTTCTTCCGAGATCGTTGATTTCCGCTATTCCATGGGTGAAACCATGCTTCGAGAGAGAGTCTCTCTTCCTGTGGAGGATACTTTCCAGATGCATTCCAATGTGTACAGAAGTATGATGTTTGAGTCAGGTAACACCTATGAGATTTTTGCAGAGAGTGAGATCGACTTGACAATTTCTGTTGTGGATGGAGCTGGTGAAGAGTATTTCAACGATGATGATGGTGGAGATTTCAATCCATACCTTGAAATAGAATGCACCAGAGCCAATGCAGGAGAATGGTTTGTTGATCTTGAGTCCTATTCCGGCGGTTCTGTAAACGGAGAGGTTTACTTTGTAGTGAGACCAGTTCAGCAGACAGATACTGATGCTACCAGTGCGCCTGTTAGTATTTAATTAGAATCTGTAAATACGGCTATTTCAGGAAAGTCCGGGGTTTATCCCCGGGCTTTTCACAATTCAACCACAACTCCGTGATAAAGAAAGACCAGTTTTGCCACAGTCTTTTTGTGTGTGAGCTTCTTCAGTGAGTCTGTGTAAAGTAGCTGCTTGCTTCTGTAATGCTCTGCTTTTACTTGAGGGGCTTCCCGGTCTGTTTTGTAGTCTATCACTTCAAGAATCCCATTCCTTCTTAGGAGCAGGTCAATGTAATACTGATTGCCGTTTACAATCAGAGGGTACTCTCTACCGACAATCTCTGCTCCATGAAGATCGAAGACATCAAAAAAACGCCTGGCAAGTTGAATTGCCTTATCAGGGAATTCCAGCGCTTTACAGAGCTGTTCATGATTGTTCTTCAGCCAGAGATCAGGAGCATCAAAATCGATGAATTCAAGAATGCTGTGCACTTCAGTGCCCAGGCGCATCTGTCTTTCTCTCACAGGCTGGATAACAGGCAGAGAATCTGGATAGATCTGCTTGAATTCGTCAGGGGAATGATGACGGTGAGACTCTTTGCTGACATGAGCAATCTCAGTCTCAGTCTCACTTGAAGAATCCAGTGTGGTCACATATTCATCCTGATACAGACCGGTGGCAGCGGCCAGCGCATTGTTCAATATCCCTGCAGGGGAACCTTCCCTGAATTTGTCAGGGATGAAAATGTCAAGTTTAGTTCTGGGCCTGGTAACTGCTACATACAACAGCCTGCGATACTCTGCTCGACTTCTTGCCTTTTCTCTTTCAGCAAGAGAATTATAGTGTGCAGTATGTCCGTCTGTGACCTTGATACCGGCAGTGAGATTGCGGGAATTAGTTAAAACAGCAGGAGTTCTGTTGTTGAAGGAACTACCGGGATTGGTGAGAATTACATGTTTCCAGGCCAATCCCTTTGCTCTGTGAATTGTGGTGAGAGTTACCACGCCCGTGTTGTTCTCTGGAGGAGCAGAGGGTTCCTCGGCGCTCATGGGAGCCTCTCCGGTAAGGGTTTCCATAAGGAGAGAATAGTCAGGGGTTCTGTGTGCACTTTCAAGTATGAATCTGAGATTTCCCAGTCTCCGGGTTACCTGATAGCCGCTTTCCTTTACTGCGGTTAGAAGGCAGGTATTTCTGAACAGGGTTTCCATAAACGGTCCGGGGGGCAGAGTCAGGCTTACTTGTCTGAGTTTCTCCAGAAGCAATTCGGCTGTCTTTACTGAATCCGGAGAAAGTCCTTGATTCCAGAGAGTAATGTCTCTGTCGCTGATCCCAAAAAATATAGATCTGAATGTTAATGCACGAGCAAATCTGTCAGAAGGGCACAGAATAGACCTTATAAGATTTGCTGTGTCCTCGACTTCCTTTCTCTTATGAAAATCACGTCCTGCCTCAACTCTGTACGGGATATTCCGGTTGTCCAGTTCTTGAACAAGAGCATCCAGGCGCGTACCAGTTCTAAACAGAATTGCTGTGGAAGCAGGATCTTTTATCAGGTCGACAATAGCCCCGGCTTGAATTTCCGCCATTTCCTTAGCCAGTACTTCTGGAAGGCGGTGAACCGTGACACCATCTCCCTTCCCGGCATCCGGTCTTGCTTCTATAGGACTGTAATCACAGGAGAAGGGGATCTCTTCAGAGGGAATTCCCGAGAACAATGCTCCTCCAAAGGAATTAACAAAGTTGATAATGGAAATCTCGCTTCGAAAATTGACAACTATTGTTTCTGAGAGGGCACGAGCTTCTTCCAGACTATCCAGAGTGTCTTTGTAGGTTTCGATATCCGCAGAACGCCAGCCGAATATTGATTGCTTGGGGTCTCCAACAACCGTCAATTTGCTTTTCAGACCGGATTCCTCCAGAAGTGACCTGAACAGTTTTACCTGAACGAGACTTGTATCCTGAAATTCATCAATGAAAATATGGCTGAATCTTTCATTCAGCTCCGATCTTAGTTCCGGTGAGTGGGAAACAGAATGCCAAGCCCGGTAAAGAAGGTCGTCAAAGGAAAGCCTTGTTGGATCATTGTCCCACTTGGAGCGCATTTTGTTTACAAACGGTATAACCAGCTTGTTCACAGCTGGAAGAAGAGGGATCATTTGAATGTAAGCTGAGATCTGTTTGAATCCCGTGTTGTTGTACTCCTTAAGAATCGCCTTTACCTCTGCAAGAGATTCTTTGCCTCCCCAGTTTTCCAGAGAACCGGCTTTCAGGCTTACCTTTTCAGGAACAGCATCGTTCAGAGATTCA
The DNA here is from genome assembly GCA_029940175.1 of Candidatus Sabulitectum sp. Lineage (GTDB taxonomy): Bacteria > Fermentibacterota > Fermentibacteria > Fermentibacterales > JCC-6 > Sabulitectum. Next base: position 4,528 of record JAOZRM010000027.1, read on the forward strand.
GTGGCGGAGTAAATATTTTTCAGCAGTTTGTCTGACCGGTTCGAACAAAGGGGAATAAGGGATTCAATCCGATTCTGCCAGAAAGAACTTAGTTTTACCAATTCACCTCTGGTATCCCCAAGAGGAATGGAGTCAGTGAACCAGCGGAATTTCTCAATATCACTGGAAATTGCAAGAAGTTTTAAGCTGCCTGGTTTCTTCAGCGATTCAGCAGAATCAGTCAGGTCTTCGGGTTTTGCGTCTGCAAGAAAAAGATCCCAGTAGATCTCAAGCTCGGCTTTACTGAAGTGCCCTGTTTCCATGGAAAACTCCGGAGCACCGCTGCATAGATGGAAATACTCTCGAAGAATTTTGGAGGCAAACCCGTGGATTGTTGTGATCCAGGCCTGATCCATTGTGCGCTTGTGCTGAATGGTAAGCTTTTCTCTGATACGGGAACGGAGTTCACTGGCAGCAGCCTCAGTAAAAGTAACCACTGCAAGTTTGTCAATGGGAGTTCCGCTTTCAACCAACGCTTTTACTCTGTCTGTGAGAAGGGTGGTTTTACCGGTTCCTGCACTTGCTTCAACAACAACGCTTCTGTTTTTTTCGCTTCTTATCAATTCCCG
>JAOZRM010000027.1:5145-20019 GCA_029940175.1 Candidatus Sabulitectum sp.
CCTTTGACTATTTTATGTGTAAAATCACTGGTTGGTTTTTCTCCGGGAATTTTCCCTGTGCTATTGACTCTACTATCTCAAGAACCCGCTCTTCAAATTCGGAGTTAATTCCTGCAAGATCGCTGTTGGAGAGAGACTTGAATGTGATATTCCCATTACCCTCCATGTATATGTACGCAGCTTCCGCTAGAGGTGTATACCCATTCTGAAGGGCAAGATTTCTGTAAAACGGAAGTTGGAACAAGTTCTTTTTAATCAGGCTGGTTACAGTAACAGGCCTGGGTTTGCCAGTTTTCAGGTCGGCAAGAATGTATTCTTCCTTTTCATTCTTGAATATCAGATCAATTCTTCCACCTGCAGGTAACCCGGCTATTGTTCCCGACAGACTCTTTTCACTCTCGACAAAAGTCCAGCTCTTTTCAGCGAGCCTGTCTGTGAGACTGCTTATTCCGTTAACCAGATGTTCCATCCATATCTCTGCCAGAGTAGCTGAACCCAGGTTGGCTGCAAGATCACGGCTTTTGCATATCTGTTTTACAGTTGTGGAAAGGCAGCCTTGTTTCTTAAGAACCTCTTCCACGCACTTGTGAACCAGCGATCCTCTGGTTCGGGGGTCAGGCTCCGACCTTACTGGAAATGCTTCAGCGCCTCTGATATTCCAGACATCAGTCATGAGGAAAGAGAATGGATCTCTGGCATAGTTTTCAAGTCCTGTGGCTGTGAGATTTTCAAGCAGATACAGCCCTTCTCCTATCATTCCACTGTGAATTGCTGCGGGAGAGGGGTTCTCCGGATCAAATCCGAGTCTCTCAATCTGGCATGTTGTGGAGGAATCAAGAAAAGGAGGATTGTCCGGTATGGTAAGTACAGTTACAGGGGAATCTGAGAGATGATTCTCCTTTACAGGATAAGCATCCTGGAGAAGCGGTGTGAGAAACGGAGAAACAGCAACAGGTCTGCCTGAGGAATCCGTTTTTCTGCAAATTATGGAGATTTTCTCTTGAGCAGCCTCGAAAAGCTGTCTGAGTAAGAACGCATCTTCAGTCTCCCTGGTATCCGGTGATGGAAGCTGAAGCTGTTTTTTTACCTCAACAGGCAGTCTGGGGTCATTTACCGGTGGTCTGGGGAATCCGCCCTCTTCCAGTCCGGTGAGAATCAGAGCTTTTCTTAGTATACCCCTTGCTTTTTCAGGAGAGAGGATAGAAACACCATATCGAGTAGAATCCGCTAATTTTACAGGATTGTCCAGCGCCGCCTTGATCATTTCCCTGAAGACAGAAAACGGTAAGATCTCTCCCAGAGTAAAGGAGGAAACAGGCAGGATTGATTCTGTAATTACTGCAGGAATACCGTTATTGGTAAGGAGAGAGAGAAGACGTAGTGTCTGCCTGATGTATTCTTCTGGAGCAGCCTCTTCCGGCAGCTCCTGGAAGAAGTTTACAATTGCTTCTGCAAAGGGAAATTTTGTTTCACCAAGTGATTCCAGAGAGAACCTGGCTCCCGTTTTTGCTCCATGCGCCGCATAAGAAGCTGCATCAGGTGTACCATCCATAGTTATGGCACCGGTTAAAAGCAGTTTTTCAATATCCCTGTGATGGAACCGGTTATCCTTCAACTGTAGCAGTTTTTGAATAAGCATTCCAGCAGGTATTGCTGATGCTTGAACATTCAGGGGAGCAGCGCAAGGAATTTTCGCCAGATGCATCTGCTCAGTAAGTTGTTTTGCATCATCACCTGTTGCTATTACGGCGATATCATGATCTTCATAAGAGTTTCTCAGCGTCTTTATTTTGTTAACCACTGCGCTGGTAAACCCGGTTCCGGAACCGCAGAGCAGCAGCTCAATTCCTCCTGCATCACCAGGAGATTTTTCTGTAAGAAAGTTCTCTGCAAACTGAGCCATGGTAGAAAGAGGCATGGTTCCGTCAACCCGATGAGTCTCCCCGATACCAAGACCGGTGAGGAAGCTTGTGGTTCGCCTGGATGTTTCCCGCCAGTGATGTGATGGATGCACAGGGGAAAACCAGAGGATGTCCACAGTTTTTGAGAGCAGCTTGATGTACTTTCTTTGAGCGGGGTTAAGATCGTAGAATCCGTAAAACATGCAGGTTTGAAATTTGCATGCTTCCTTTGGGATTTCAGCATTGATGAGATCCGGGGAAACTGTATCAAGGTTGTTTCGCAGGGCACAGTAGGCAATGAATTTTTCAGAAGTCCGGAGAACCTCTTTATGAAGATCTTTGGTTGATTCAGCCACAACGCTGAATATGTCTGCAGATACACCCATTTCAATCAGTTTTTCGAAAAAAGTCGCTGCCGTCCGGGCACTTTCAGTGGGATAACCAGCCTGGCAGGCAATAGCAATGAGCAGAGTTTCAGGGATAGTGGTTCCGGTAACTGAAGAGGCAAGGGTTTTTGAAAGCGCAGGAAACCCCGGTAAGAATCTAACCCCGGCAACTTCACCGGGGATCATATTCATAAGCCGCTCCGCAAGCGACTGTCCTGCAGTAATAACTGCTATTTTTTTATGATTCCTGGATTTATTGAATTCAGATAGCCAGCTGATTTCCAATGCACGCCAGTGCCCATGAAAAACAGACCTGATAGCCACTTACTTCTTTCCTGCTTCCTCCAGCATTTTCCATAAGCGCTTTCGATCTCTGGGCATTCTGTAAGTGGAGCCTCCTACTATCAGTCTGACTTTCTCAAGGGAAACTCTTTCGAAGAGATCACTTCTGGGTCTGTCTCCATAAGCTTCTTCAGTGCAGGCTTTTTCAGACCCAACCACCACAATTGGTGTGATTCCAGCCTCAAGAGCTTTTGCAACAATGGAAGCAGATTCAATTTTGTTCACAAAGAATGACTGTGTTATGCTGTCTGCTCCCAGAACGGGAACGGCCCCATCTTTTATGGCTGTAGAAATTCTGGAGTCAGCGATCAGTTTCACCTTGAACCCATTGTTCTTAAGGGCTTTTGCGCTTTCGCGACCCTCTTCACCCGGTTTCGAATGAGTCTGATAGATGAGCTCTATACGGTTCTTTCTGTGCTCAAGGGCTCGTAGAACGCTACCGCTGTTTGAGTGGCAGATAATGATGTTCTTTGAATTGGCAAGTGCTTTGTAAAGTTGGATGCCGGCTGCGGTAGAATCTGCTCTTACCTGCTTCTGAAGCTCTTTGGCAACCTCCTTGTGCTTGAACAGAGGAGCAGCCTGCAATCGGTTTGCAAGATAGTTCAGCGAAACCATGTCACCGGCTTTTTCTCTGATATTATCTGCGAGTTTTTCACCTTTGAGATATCCAAGAACTATATGGTTCAGTACTTTTATGTATATTCCAGACGCACCGGACGTTGGATCGTTGGTAAGTTCGTCAATCAAATTACTCATAAGAAACGAGACTCCTTTCTTCAATTATGGCTCCTAATACGACAAGAAACGCCGGTCGTCAACTGCTGATCACAAGAAATCGGTTGAGGACTGAAAGAAATAGTTCTAAAATAGCGTCGCTGAAGCGAATAGAAGCGGGTTTGCTGCTTGAGCTGGGCCAGGGTGATGCTGCAGTGGCAGTGGCGACTTCACTGGTTGAATTGAATCCTGAAGGAAGTGGAGAGCACGCCTTTCTTGCAGATGTACTTGCAAGAACCTTTTCCTGGCGTGCTGCGGAAGATGAATTCACTGTTGCTCATGGCTTATGCATTCGCGCAGGGAACCACGAAAAAGCTTTTTCTCTGGCATCCGGGCCACTATTTCTGCTTGCAGAGGCAAGGGGAGATCACGGAAGATGTCTTGAGATCGCACCCATGGGAATTCTTCGCAACAGGGCTCTGAGGCTGGCGGGGAGGGAGCAGGAATCAGTTTCCGGTGAAGCGATTTCTCCATGGCGGGAAATAACTGTTCTAGAGAAGGTTTTGAGCGGTGGAAATCCACATTCGCTTCCCGGTCTCCTGGCTGACTGGACCTGCGGAGAAGCTGAGTGGCGATGGCGTATATTGTTCGAGGGAGCAGGCTCTGCCATTGAAGCAGGCATGAGTGCGAAACCGTGGAAAAAGTATATGAAGCAGACCAGAACAAGGGTGCTTGATCCCCGTTACTTTATTGAAAGAAGAGAGCTGAAGCGGTTACTCGGCAGGGGTTTTGTCAACAAATAGATAAGGTGTTATCTTAGCGTCAGTTTTCTCCTCGGTGAAAGGATGAATAGTTTGAAGAAAGCTCTGATAACCGGAATAACCGGTCAGGATGGGTCTTACCTGACGGAACTGCTTCTTGAAAAGGGGTACACTGTTCATGGAATAGTGCGCCGTTCAAGCAGTTTCAATCGTAATCGTATTGAACACCTGATACAGGACAAGAATACATACGGAGAGACCTTATTTCTTCATTACGGTGATCTGGCAGATTCCAGCGCACTGAACAGGATCATAGAAAAAACTGAGCCAGACGAGGTTTATAATCTAGCTGCTCAGAGTCATGTTGGTATTTCCTTCAAGGTTCCAGAGTATACATGTGATGTGGATGCTATCGGGGTAGTTCGACTTCTTGATGCACTGAGAGAGACTGGAATGGCCGGAAGCACCAAATTTTACCAGGCTTCTACCAGTGAACAATTCGGATCCAGCCCTCCTCCGCAGAACCTTGATACCCCCTTCAGGCCACGAAGCCCGTATGCAGCAGCCAAACTCTGTGCACACTGGATGGTTGTTAATTACAGAGAAGGCTACAATATGCATGCCTCAAACGGAATTCTTTTCAATCATGAATCACCAAGAAGAGGAGAGAACTTCGTAACAAGAAAGATTGCCAGGGAAGCAGCCAGGATCAAGATGGGACTCAGCACACAGCTCAGCCTTGGAAATCTGGATGCCAAGCGTGACTGGGGTCATGCAAAGGATTATGTGAAGGCAATGTTTCTAATGCTTCAGCAGCCTGAACCGGATGATTATGTGATAGCCACAGGAGAGATGTACTCGGTTAGAGATTTTCTGGAGGAGGCCTTTACCTACCTCCAGCTTAATTGGCAGGATTATGTAGTAAGTGATCCCCGTTATATGAGACCTACGGAAGTTGATGCTCTTTGTGGCGACTCCACAAAGGCTAGAAAAGTTCTGGGGTGGATACCCGAAATGGACTTCACTTCACTGGTTAGAGAAATGGTTGATGCCGAGATCATTCGGCTGAACTGATACCGGAGGAAAAAGATATGTCAGTAGTTAGACCTTTCAGGGGCCTGCGGCCCAGCAGAGAATTTGCTGAGAAGATAGCTTCTCCACCATATGATGTACTCGATTCACAGGAAGCCCGGAACCTGGTAAAAGACAATCCTCTTAGCTTTCTCAGGGTTGTTAAGCCTGAGGTAGACCTTGCACCCGAGATCGATCTTTACAGTGAAGAGGTTTACCAGCAGGGAGCTCGGAACCTTCGTCGACTCATGGAAGACGGCCTGATGGCACAGGATGGAAATCCAAATTTTTATTTTTACCGTCAGATCATGGGTGATCATTCTCAGATCGGTCTGGTAGCTTCTGTTTCAGCTGAAGATTACGACAACGATGTTATAAAAAAACATGAATTTACCAGAAAAGAAAAAGAAGAAGATCGCATTCGTCACATTGAAACTCAGAATGCCCAGTGCGGTCCTGTGTTTCTTACATATCCTGATCTCGGTGAGCTCGATGCTATCCAGCAGTCAGTTTGTGCAGGAGAACCGGAATATGACTTTACTGCTGATGATGGTATACGCCACACTTTCTGGGTTGTATCAAGTTCTGAGATAAGTCACGGTATCAGCGAACTTTTCACAACAAAGGTACCTTTCCTTTACGTAGCTGACGGACACCATCGAAGTGCCTCAGGAGCCATTGTCGCAAGCCGCAGAAAAAATGCCAATTCAGGCCACACAGGTCGCGAGGAATACAACTATTTCCTTGCAGTTATCTTTCCCAAGAGTCAGATGAAGATCCTGGCATACAACCGTGCAGTTAAGGATCTGGAAGGCAGAAGTTCTCAGCAGTTCATTGAAGAGATATCGAAGAAATTTACTGTGGAGAAAACTGGTGTAAAGGAGCCTTCTGAAAACCAGGAATTCAGTATGTATGTGGGCAGTGACTGGTACACCATCAAACCGCTTGCAGGAACATTTTCCGCTGATGATCCGGTAAAAAGCCTTGATGCAAGTATTCTTCAAGAGAATCTTCTTAATCCTGTTCTCGGAATAGAGAACCCGAGAACTGCAGCACACATCAAATTTGTGGGTGGAATACGGGGAACGGCTGAATTGGAAAAACTGGTTGATTCAGGGGAGTATTCAGTTGCTTTCTCCATGTATCCAACATCTGTAGACCAGCTTATTGCTGTTGCAGACAGTGGGAATGTCATGCCGCCAAAATCCACCTGGTTCGAGCCTAAACTTCGTAGCGGGCTGGTAGTGCATGCTCTCTAGAACTGCAGTTTTTCTTCTTGTGATTACTATCTCTTTTGGATGCGGGAATCACCCCGCATCTGATTCTGTAAAAGCTTTCACCATAGCTCTTGCCGATTCATCGTGGAGTGATGCCTGGGCTATGCTAACTCCTGAAACCCAGCTGACCTGGGATTCTACTGCAGTAGTGTTTCAGAATTTCGGCTATACAGAGAGTTCGGAATTTCTTTCCAGTCTGTCTGTTCCTGTCACGGAAGAGGAATTCAGCTCTCTCAACGGGGAATTGCTTTTTACAAGAATGGTTGAGAGTGCGCCTGCAATAGCAGAACTGTCCAGTTCTGTTCGTGATGTGGAACTTGTGGATTCAACCACTGCTCTTGTCACTATTGCTACCTCTGCCGGAGAGCAAATTATACCTGTAGAGTTTGTGGAAGGTCACTGGCTGATTGATCTTACAACGCTTACACCTGCGCCTGAAACATCTGATGAATAAGGTGAACTTGTGGGAATTCCGCGTAATTTGATTAAGCAATTCAAGAGGGATCTAAAGGATTCAGAGTACAAAAGATATCAATTGAAGAGCTTTATTCTCTTTATCGCAGGGATTGTTGTTTTCACTTTGATTGCAGGTTTTCTTTTTAAGCAGAGCCCCACGCGCCGTCCAACCGGGCGGACTGATGTTGCGTACGATTTTCCGGAGGGAACCTGGTTTAATACAGCAGAGCCCCTGAGTTTGTTTGATCAGTTGAAAGGACACGTTGTTGTGGTTCTTTTCAATGATTTTAATACTTTGTCCGATCTTGAGGACCTGACATATTTCTCTATGCTGAACAGTACCTTCCATGATCAGTCTGTAATGTGTCTGGTGGTTTCAGCCGGGAGAAGTGCAACAACCACTGATTCTCTTGTGAATCAGTGGCATATTGATTTTCCTGTACTCGCGGATCCGGACAGTACAGCTATGGGCACTTTCGGGATAAGGGCTTTGCCCGGGGTTCTAGTGATTGATGCAACGGCAAGAGTTGCTGCCAGATACTACGAAGACTGGCAGAACATCTCCCTGGAAGCAGTTGTACAGGATCTTATTGACCAGGGAGTTGCTACTCGATCTCTTGCAAATGAAAAGTACATACCACTGAATTAATAAGTTAACTTAAAACAGGAGGACAAGATGATAACACCCCATGGTGGAAAATTGGTCAGCAGAATAATCAAGGAAAATGATCTACCGGAGAATGCTCTGGTTTTGACCTTGAATGAACGCGAAAAGAACGATCTTGAAATGATAAGCTGTGGAGCAATGAGCCCACTTGAAGGCTTTATGAACAAGGTTGACTACGATTCTGTAATTGGAGAAATGCGTCTTAAGAACGGAATTGTCTGGAGCCTTCCAGTTGTTTTTTCCATGAAAAAAGACGACCCTCAGATTTCTGTTGGTGATACAGTTGTTCTGGAGTATGGTGATAGAATTCGAGGCATGATGGAGATCGAAGACATTTTCAGCGCAGACCTGGACCTCGAGGCCAGGGAAACTCTGCTGACAAATGATGAAGCACACCCCGGCGTGCAGTATCTCAAAACACTTTCGGGCAAATACATCGGCGGGAAGATTAGTGCCCTTGATCTTCGCGATGAAGAGCCTTTCAGAGATCACAGATTGATTCCAGAGGAGACCAGAGCACTTTTTGAGGAAAAGGGCTGGAAGAGTATTGTAGCATTCCAGACAAGAAATCCAATTCACAGAGCTCACGAGTATCTTCAGAAGGTTTCACTTGAGATGGTTGACGGTCTTCTTATTCACCCACTGGTAGGAGTCACTAAAGCCGATGATATCCCAGCGGATGTAAGAATGAACTGCTACGAGACCATTCTTGAGAACTACTATCCATCTGACCGTACAGCGCTTAGTGTTTTTCCTGCAGCCATGCGCTATGCAGGACCACGAGAGGCTATCTTCCACGCACTTCTCAGGAAGAATTACGGATGTACTCACTTCATTGTTGGCAGAGATCACGCTGGAGTAGGGGATTACTACGGCACATTTGATGCCCAGGTGATATTTGATAACTTTACAGCCGAAGAGATAGATATTGTTCCTCTGAAGTTTGAGCATGCTTTCTTCTGCAACAAGTGCGGCGGTATGGCAACAGCAAGAACTTGCCCCCACACCGGTGCTGACAGAGTGTTCCTCTCGGGAAAAAAGGTAAGAGCCATGCTTATTGATGGAATACTTCCTCCTCCGGAGTTCACCCGTCCTGAGATTGCTCAGATCCTAATGGAAGCAGCTGCAAAGTAGCTTTCCTGAGAATCATTGTTATAGATGCGGGGGAGGGTAATGCCTTCCCCGCTTTTCAGTTCATCTTTGAAGTATGTAAGGAGAGTTGTTTATGAAATTTATCAGGATATTTTCGATTGTTCTTAGTGCTCTTTTGCTGGGCGCGCATTTTCGTTGGCATGGAATGGATGTTCTTTCCATTCTTGCTGCTCTCTTTCCTGCACTGCTTTTCATTAAAAAAGCATGGGCTGCCCGTACGGTGCAGATCCTACTCTTTCTGGGTGGGCTGGAATGGGTAAGAACCACCATAGAGATTGCTTCAAGACGGATTGATCAAGGTGAGCCATGGGTGAGAATGGCAATAATTCTTGGGGCAGTTGCTGTGTTCACTGCAGTTTCGGCCTTGCCGTTCTCCAGGAACAAAGGGTTGAGAGAGGAATACGGTCTGGAGAAAACCAGCCAGCCGTCGAGGGTGGAACAATGAATAAGATCACTTTGAGACAAATGACAGATACGGAGTTCAATTCATTTAAGGTATCCACTGTTAAAAGCTTTGCTGCCGGGAATGTGACAGCTGGTAACTGGGAGGAATCGGGCGCCGAAGACAAGGCCGGGTCGATGCTTGGGCAGATGCTTCCAGATGGAAATGCTACCACCGGTCACCGGTTTTTTACCATAGCAGATGACAGGGAAGACCTGGGAACCCTCTGGGTATTTGTACAAGGCAGTTCTGCATTTCTATTTGATATAATGCTCGATGAGAAATTCAGAGGTATGGGGCATGGCAGGCAAACGATGACCGTAATGGAAAAGATGCTTGCCGATGAAGGAATCCGCGAAATTGAACTTCATGTGTTTGGTCACAATACACCGGCAAGAGCACTGTATCAGAAGATAGGGTACCTTGAAACCGATGTTACTATGAAGAAAAAACTGTTGATAACATTGTGAGAAGGAGGCTGAGAGAATACCTCAGCCTCTGCTCCACAATTTCAAAGTCAGCCGTTGTACAGACGGGAACTGCTGAACCTGGGGTCGCTGGTAACATTTATTCCCAGGCTTCTCAGACCGCTGGCATCACTGGATGATGGCATGTGGGTGAGATGAGCCTCGCAGTTTTTTAAATCTTTTAGTTTTTCCATTCCTCTTGCAGCAGGTTCAGAGGTTGCTGCACTGACGCTGAGAGCGATCAGCGCTTCCTCAAGGTCAAGACGCAGTGGGAGGGAATTTGTGGTTTTCTTAAGGTTGCGTATAGACTGAATAGTGGCCGGGGAAAGAAGATGTACCTGATCTTTAATGCCGGCAAGTTTCTTAATTGCGTTAAGAACCATGGCTGAAGATGTGTGCATGAGCTTTGTGCTTTTCCCAGTTACAATAGAGCCGTCCGGCAGTTGGAGAGCAGAAGCCCTTACATCATGCAGGTCAGGATTAGCCTCTTCCATCTCTGCCCGTTTTTCAGCTGCCTCAACCACTGATCGATCGTACCTGGTCAGGTTCAAGCTGCTCATTAACAGTTCAATTTTCTGAACAGTTTTCTTTTCCGTAAGTCCCATTGCGTATTCACATTTGTAACGGAAATACCTGCGTACGATCTCCTGTTTTGCAGCAAATCGGACTACTTCGTCATTGACAATGCCGAATCCTACACGATTAACTCCCATATCAGTAGGAGAGGCATAGGGAGAATCACTGCCAGTAATTCTTTCAAGTATTCGCTTAACCACAGGAAAGGCCTCTACATCACGATTATAGTTAATGGCAACCTTCTCGTAAGCATCAAGATGGAATGGATCTACCAGATTCACATCCTGCAGATCTGCAGTGGCAGCCTCGTAAGCATCGTTTACAGGATGCTTCAGGGGCATATTCCAGACAGGGAAAGTCTCAAACTTTGCATATCCGGCCTTTGCCCCCCTTTGCTGGTCGTGATAGAGCTGGGAAAGGCAGGTAGCCAGTTTGCCGCTTCCAGGCCCTGGCCCGGTAACAACAACAAGAGGTTTTGTGGGTTTGATGTAGTCGTTCTTGCCGTACCCCTTTTCACTTACAATGAGATCCACATCAGTTGGATAGCCTTTGGTATAGTAGTGTCTGAAAACATCAACGCCCCTTCTTTTCAATCCGTTTTCAAAAGAAACAGCAGAAGGCTGGTCTTCAAATCTTGTTATTACCACACCACGGAGTTCAATGCCCCTGGAGCGGAATCCGTCTATGAGCATCAGAGCATCTGCATCGTATGTGATTCCGAAGTCACCCCTGATCCTTCTTTTTTCTATGTCTCCGGCATAGATGCACAGGATTATTTCTGCACGATCCCTGAGTTTTTCCAGCAGCCTGATCTTAACATTGGGGTCGTAACCGGGAAGCACTCGAGCTGCATGATGGTCATACATGAGCTTCCCTCCGAACTCAAGATAAAGTCTGCCATCAGCACTGTCCACTCTCCTGAGTATCTCTGCAGACTGTTCCTCCAGATATTTCTCGTTGTCAAAACCTGTTTTTCCTATCAAAATATTTCCCTTCCTGAATCAATATTGCATGGCTATCCAAGGGAGAAACATTGTGATATTCGATTCCCTCCGCCAGTGAAAGATTTGAGTCGTCCGAATCTTATTCCACCAATATTACAGGAGCCAGGTAAAGAGGCCTCTCGCTGCTTAGAAATGGATGGTCAGCAAGTTCTTTCACTGTTTCTGACACAGAGGCTGAGAGACCCGGCATAAGGTCGATTGAACCAAATCCGCTTAACTTTGGGAAAATGACGATTTCAGGATAATTATCATCAATGTCTGCAAGCATTGCTGCGTGAGCGATGGCATCAACTACACCACCGTTGTAATCGATGAGACCTATCTCAATTGCGTCAGCTCCGGACCAGACTCGCCCCTGCCCGATTGCATCAATTTCCTCGAAAGTCATTTCTCTGCCCTTTGCTACAGTGGAGACGAAATGGTTATAACCCTCTCGCATAGCATTGAAGTGCCTTTCATGCTGTTCCTCAGTATACGGTTCGAAGGGGTTTCCAGCATTTCCTGAAGGGTGGATCTCCACTTTTTCAACATTTATACCGATTCTTTCCAGGAGGTCACCGAAGACAAATTTTCCGCTGATTATTCCAATGGAGCCAGTGACAGTCAATCTGTCGGCGAAGATGGCATCAGCACCGCAGGCCATGTAGTAACCACCGCTTGCGGCCACGCTGCCCATGCTTACCACAACAGGCATTCTTTCCCGAATGTTCTCAACGGTATGGTGCATATCATCACTTGCCATTGCATCACCGCCGCCTGAGTTTATTCTCAGGACTATTGCCTGAACCCCTTCAGTATTTGCTGCCTGTTCAAGCATTGCTGTAACAGTTTCGCTGCCCATTGTGCGTCCCAGAAGTGACCCTCCGCTCTCACCGCGCATAATGTTACCGTCTGCAACTACCACCGCAACTATTGGCTCAAATCCCCAGTTGGATGATTCCTCAGGGAGGTTATCGTAGAACGAGGAACTCATGGTTTCCACAGAGTATCCCAGTTCTTCTTCAACAAATTCCTCAAACTGGTCTCTGTAAAGCAGAGTATCCACCATGCCCATGCGAACCATGGACTGACCGGCAAAAGGGGATTGCGAAAAGAGAATACTCATCTGAGCAGGCTCCAGACCCCTGCCTTCACTTATTCCACGGACAAGCTCGGATTTGAAGGTCTCAAGAAGGGCTGTTGTTGCCTCCACCTGAGCCTCTGAGATGTCATATTCTGTAAGTATGTCACTTGCGCTCTTGAATTTTCCTATATGCATGAGATCCGGGTAAACGCCAAGTTTATCCAGAAATTCTCTCAGGAAAAAAGTATATCCGCTGAACCCGCTGATTGAAAGCTGGCCTGATTTGTGGATACATATGGCTCTTGCTGCTGTTGCAGCATAGTAAGAACCGTTCCCGGCATATTCCATGTAAGCATACACAGGTTTACCTGTGGCACGGTAGTCTGTCATTATCTTTCTCAGTTCTTCTGCCTGAGCTCCGCTAAGAGAGTAGTCTGAAAAATCCACAAGAAGTCCATTTACTCTTGAGTCGTTAACACCTCTTGCCAATGCAGTCATCTGGGCTGTGAAAGATGGATTCCTGGGTCCCAGGAAAGATCTTGATGGAAGCTCATCTCCCTGGTTAGTACTGTAGCTGAGAAAGTCGGGAAGAGGATCAATGATGCTTGGTTGAGGGTATTCATTCAGAATAAGCTCTGCTGTTGATCCAAGATAGTTGTCTTCGTGAATTTCTGCTCCTGCGGAAATACTTGCTTTTCCAAAATCGAACTGGATGCCGGCGCTGAACAGATCATTATCGCTGTATGCTCCTCTGAATGTCAGACCATCAATTGCCCTGACCTCTGCTCCTGCAGACCAGCGACTGTCTATAATCCCGGACTCAAACCGGTAATCTCCGGTTAGAGTGACTGTTTCATCGCCCATGGGACGAATGGCCAGGCCTGCTATGTAGCACCCGTCTATGTCTCCTGTTGATGTTCGTGCAGTAGCACCAAACCCTATATGATCATCCGGCCTCAGGTTCAGACCAAGTGTAAAGAATTTTTCACCATCCTGTGGATGATTCTTTATGGTGGGATCGTACCATGTGAATCCCAGACCTGCAGAGAAAGAGCTTCCAAGCTGGTATGATCCTGATGTGGTAAACCTTCTCAGGCTCTGGTTATCCTCCCACCAGCCGGAGAGACCGCCTGACTTGTCCTCCAGTGTAAATCTGTCAAAATGCTCGAAAGTGCTGTCGCTGAATACTGCACCCACGCGCAGTCTTGAACCAACCAGCCAGCTTGAACCTGCTGGATTAACAAGCAATGTGTTGTCTGCTTCCGGATATGCAGTCCACCAGAACGGTACGCTTGGGCCCGGAGCAGGATCCATAGCCCAGGAAATAAGAGCCATGGCAATAAACAGAGAACTAGTCAAAATTCCACCACCTTTCAGTTACAGATACATTTAGATTTACCTGCAACCTACCGAATCAGCAGTGAAAAATGCAAAAACAGCCAGAATCTATCACCAGTGGCTGGTATGGATTCAGGTTAGAAAGACTGACCGAAGGCGCTCTGGATCAGCATTCCTTCATCACTCCATGCGGCATCAATTCGCATTAATGCAGATGAATTCAGCTTTATGCTTACTCCACAGCCATAATCAGTATGCAGTCTGCTTACTGAGAGTTCGCTGAACTCCTCCGCAACTTCTCCTGCTTCGGCGAAAGCGGACAGGCCGAAGGTTACAGACTGTCCTCCCTCTGCACCTCCAAGAGAGAAGAAGTCTTTTCTTACTTCAAATTGATGCAGGGCCCATACTGGTCCTGTGAATCTGTAGTCTTTGTAGCCTCTGAAATTTTCATTCTGACCCAGACCGGAAACTTCAGGTATAGGTGTGTCCTCAATTCCGAATTGTCTGTGGACTCTTGTGCCCAGTGCTATTTCGAAACTATTCCAGGGTCTTACTGTTCCTCTGATCTTTCCTGAAACACCGCTGTAAGATACATTGCCAGCCTGAAAGAAACCGCCTGTACTTAAAAACAGATCACCGTTAACAGGGGTGGCCACCAGATAGTCTATCCTACCGCCCAGACCACCTGTCCAGGTTGAGCCGAATACATCTCCAGGCAGTCTGTTCCAGAGAACACTTTCTTCTCTGTTGAAAACCGAGGAATGTCTTACATCCAGTCCCGCAGTAACGAAAAAGCCTTCTCTTGCAGGAACGGTAAAATCCACAGTAAGGTTTGCTTTCTCAAAATCCATCATGGCAAAGGAATCAGCATCGGTGCTGTTTCCCCATCCGTACCATTCCTTTTCCTTCACCTTCCGATAGTCCAGGCTGGACGAAAGTATTCCGGAATCAAAAATCCTTACCAGGCCAGGCTGGAACTTTATTACACCAGCGGTACCATAATAGGTGTTAACAGTGAACTGACCTGTTGGTGGATCCAGTGGGAATATCAGGAAGCCACCGAAAATGAACCCTGAAGAGGCAGAGTAGCCCAGGGTTGGCAGTGCTGAGAATGCGCTGGCCAGTGAACAGATAAAGATAAGAGCAAGTATTGTTTTTCTCATGTTTCCCCCAGTTTTTGAATTTGTAGAAACATACTTACTCTGGTTGTGCTTATGGTACTCCCGCAATATGCAATGGATTATATTGCCACAAACA
>JAOZRM010000028.1 GCA_029940175.1 Candidatus Sabulitectum sp.
AATTAGGGTCTGTATCCGAGTCTATTGTCCTGATTAAATAGCCTGGCACGCCCGACAGGATTCGAACCTGTGACCTACGGATTAGAAGTCCGTTGCTCTATCCAGCTGAGCTACGGGCGCACCGACACTGATTTGAAAGGGGACATACAGTAATGTCCCCTTGGTACGCCCCCCGGGACTTGAACCCGGAACCCACGGATTAAGAGTCCGTTGCTCTGCCAATTGAGCCAGGAGCGCATCGATGGGGTGGGTGACCGGGCTTGAACCGGCGACCACCTGAACCACAATCAGGGGCTCTACCAACTGAACTACACCCACCACCGAAGTGACCCAATTCTAAGGGTACATCCCTAATTCGTCAACCTCTTTGGTTATTCAGTCTTGACGGGCGGCGATTTCGTGTGTAGTAACATCCTTATGAGATGTCCAAGATGTTCAAACAGCAACGACAGGGTTATTGATTCCCGCACAGTCAAGGATGCCCGGGCAACCAGGCGAAGGCGGGAGTGCAATGAATGCGGTTACAGGTTTACCACCTATGAGTATATAGAGACCAGTTACCCTTCTGTGGTGAAGAAGAACGGTCAGCGAGAGCCTTTTGACCCCCAGAAACTGGAAAAGGGTATAGTCAGATCCTGCGAAAAGCGCCCTGTTTCCAGTGAGCAGATCAGTGTTCTGGTGGAGCAGATCATTTCCAGGATCACAGAAGAATATCCCGATGAGGTTGAAGGAAAATTCATCGGCGAATGCGTCATGGAATTACTCCAGGATGTAGATCAGGTAGCTTATGTGCGGTTCGCCAGCGTCTACCGGCAATTTCGGGACGTATCACAGTTCCGCGAGGAATTGGACAAACTTCTTAAGGGCTGAAAAAAGCTCTCATATTATGTATATTCCACGAATCCAAGATGTCTTTCAGTTTTGTCTTTGCTGTCTTAGTGTCAGTAAAGAAAATATTTATGTAATTAGATGTAAGATAACAATATAGATAGCAACACCAACAATGGAGGAGCATGAGCAAGGTAAAAAGCTTTGCCGGCGGTACCCACCCTCCGGGAAACAAGGGTCTGTCCAGCGGTGCAGCCGTGGTTAGACTCCCTGCTCCCGAGGTAGTTACCGTTCCTCTCTGTCAGCACCTTGGAGCCCCGTCCAAACCGGTTGTTAAACCCGGTGATGAGGTTAAAAAAGGTTCAGTGATCGGAGAGCAGAATGGTTTCATAAGCCTTCCAACCCATTCACCAGTTAATGGGAAGGTACTCCGGATCGAGAACGTCCCTATGCCACATATGCGTAGTGGACAAGCGGTTGTGATCAAGACAGAGTCAGAGGATGGCGGCGATGTGTATGAGCCAATTACTGACTGGAAGAACGCGGACACGCCCTCCCTGGTTAACAGAATTAAAGAAGCAGGTGTTTGTGGAATGGGCGGGGCGTCATTCCCAACGTATGTGAAACTGTTACCACCAAAGGGCGTAAAGATAGATACACTCATCATCAATGGTGTTGAATGTGAGCCTTATCTCACTGCTGATCACCGCCTTATGCTGGAGAGGGTAGATGATCTTGTAACCGGAATGAAAATTATAGCACACGTTCTTGGTGTCACCGATCCATGTATCGGCATAGAGGTGAATAAGCCGGATGCAATTAAGCTTCTGGAAGAAAAGGGTGCCAGGGTTGTACCCCTTAAGGTACAGTATCCTCAGGGCGCTGAGAAGCAGCTGATTGACGCTGCGGTTGGCAGACAGGTACCCCCTGGAGGCCTTCCATTGAATATTGGTGTTGTTGTTCAAAATGTCGGAACTTGTGTGGCAGTTACAGAAGCTGTTTGCAAAGGCATGCCCTGTACCAGAAGAATAACAACTGTTTCCGGCCTTGGAGTAAACAATCCCGGCAATTTTAATGTGTGTGTTGGTACACCTGTTTCGGTTCTCATCGAAGCTGCAGGAGGATACAAGGGGGATGTGGAGAGGCTGATAAGTGGTGGACCCATGATGGGAATGGCCATGTTCACCGATGCCGCTCCAGTGACAAAAGGCACGAGTGGTATTCTGGCTATGTCACCGGAAGAGGTAAGAGATGTGGAAGAGGGCCCATGCATCAGGTGCGGTAAGTGTGTGGATGTATGCCCTTTGAACCTTCTACCCAGTGTGATAGCCACAGCATCCGAGTATTCAAGGTGGGACGATTCTGAAAAGGCCGGTGCACTGAATTGTATGGCCTGTGGTACATGCAGCTATGTGTGTCCAGCTGGAAGATATCTTGTTCATCACATAAAACGGGCACAGAACGAAGTTCGAGCCCTTAAGCGTGCGAGGGAGGCATAATGGCTGAAAACAGAGTATTTGATGTTGCCGTATCGCCTCATGTAGGTTCTTCAAAGAATACAAAAAGAATCATGTGGGATGTGGTTATTGCCTTGATGCCAGCACTGATTGCAGCCTTCTGGTTCTTCGGACCGAGAGCTATCATGCTTGTTTCTGCCAGCGTAGGTGCAGCAGTATTAACTGAGTGGCTCTGCCTGAAGTTCATGAAGAGACCTGTGAATTTTGCCTTTGACGGAAGTGCTGTTGTAACGGGTCTGCTTCTTGCTTACAATGTTCCCTCAGGAGTACCCTGGTGGCTGCCTGTTCTTGGAAGTGCTTTCGCCATCGCTGTTGCAAAACAGGCTTTTGGTGGTCTCGGCCACAACATTGTTAATCCAGCGCTGCTTGGTCGAGCTTTTCTTGTTGCCAGCTTTCCTGTCCTGATGACTGCCGGCTGGGTTGCTCCCATGGAATGGAAGGACGGCCAGCGGATTGATGTTCAGTCATGTGGAGTCCCCACTTCTCACCTAAGCGAGTCTGGTGAGCTTGATGCTCTCTCCGGTGCAACTCCATTGAATGCGCTGAAGCAGACATTTAACTGGGAAGGTGATTCTGAAAGATCTGAAGAGGTCAGAACAATGCTTTTCTCCAGGGAGAGTTTGAAAAATCTTTTCATGGGTCGAATTGGTGGCTGCATTGGAGAAACAAGTGTAATTATGCTTCTTCTTGGGGCTCTTTATCTCTTTCTTCGAGGTGTGCTTGAAATCCGTCTTCCCCTGAGCTATCTTGGTTCTGTTGCTCTTTTTGCCTGGCTTTTTGGAGGTCCGGGGTGGTTTGACGGAAATCCTCTTTTCCACCTTTTAGCCGGTGGAGTTATTCTTGGTGGATTCTTCATGGTCACCGATATGGTGACAACCCCTGTTACGAAGAAGGGTAGAATAATATTCGGTATTGGAGCTGGTCTGCTCACAATGGTGATTCGAAGATGGGGTGGTTATCCTGAAGGATGCAGTTACTCGATCCTTCTTATGAACCTTGGAACTCCTCTTATCGACAGATACACAAAACCCCTGAGTTTCGGGGAGGTTTCGAGCAATGGGTGAGATATTTAAAGTCGGACTTATGCTTATGCTGGTTGCTGTGATCGCAGCGGTTGCACTTGGTTATGTGAATTCCATTACTTCACCGATAATAGCCGAGCAGAAGGAACAGGCAAAGCTTGACGCAATGATTGATGTTGCAAGCTCACTGGCTGCTGGAGAGTTGCAATTTGACAGCCTTTCTGTGCCTAATCTTGCCAACCCGTACGCAGAAGTGGATGAAACTCTTGCTGTGGTTTCTGTAACTGATTCAACTGGAGCTGAACTGGGTTTTCTTTTTGTTGCTTACGGAAAGGGTTACTCAAGTACGGTCCAGACAATGATTGCAGTAAACGCAGCAGGTATTGTAACCGGGAACACGATTCTCTACCAGCAGGAGACTCCCGGGCTTGGAGCTAATGTGTCCAACCCGGAAAAGTTTCTTTACCAGTTCAACGGACAGAATGCTTCCTCTCTTCTTCTGTCCAAGGACGGGGGAGGGCTTGATTCCATAACAGGAAGTACAATTACCTCGCGAGCTGTTACCGACTCGGTAAGAGACGGGCTTGATGCTCTTTCCGCAGCTGGTCTTATTCCCGCAGAAGGAGGTGCCCAATGAGTCTTGCTCAGGATTTTTCCAGAGGAATAATGAAAGAGAATCCGGTGTTCAAACAGGCATTGGGTATGTGCCCTTTCCTTGCTGTGACCACCAGTGTTGAAAATGCACTTGGAATGGGAGCAGCAGCTACATTCGTGCTGGTTTTTTCCAACTTTCTTGTATCTCTGTTCAGGAAAGTGATCCCGGCCAAAGTGAGAATTCCAAGCTACATCGTTATTATTGCAACGTTTGTAACTCTGGTCGACCTTCTTATGAACGCCTACCTGCCTGCACTGCACAGCAGTCTCGGTATCTTTATCCCGCTGATCGTTGTGAACTGCATCATTCTGGGCAGAGCAGAGGGATTTGCCAATAAGAACAAGGTTCTTCCATCTATTGTTGATGGTATCGGAATGGGACTTGGATTTACTCTGGCCATGGTGATAATGGCAACATTCAGAGAGATCCTGGGTAACGGAAGCTGGCTTGGGTTCAATCTTCTTGGTGAAGCATATCAGAATCAGCCGCTGCTTATTGCCATTCTCGCCCCGGGAGCATTCATTCTCATGGCATTCATACTGGGCTTCTTCAACATAATGGAGAAGCGTAAAAGAGGGGGTGCCAAATGATGAATTCATTCCTGATGTCTGTGATTGTTGCAGTTCCAGATGGTGGAGAACCATCATTCAGTATTGCAAAAATGATGGCAATAATTGTCAGCGCCATCTTCATCAATAACTATGTACTCTCCAGATTCCTTGGCATCTGTCCTTTTCTTGGGGTTTCCAAGCAGTTGGACAGTGCGGTTGGAATGGGTGCTGCTGTGGTGTTCGTCATGGTTCTGGCCACCCTTGGTTCATGGCTTGTCTATCATCATCTGCTTGTACCACATGGAATGGAATATCTCAGAACCATTACCTTCATCATAATTATTGCAAGTCTGGTGCAGCTTGTGGAGATGATTCTTCAGAAGTTCAGCCCTGCTCTTTACGATGCTCTTGGTATCTTTCTGCCGTTGATCACAACGAACTGTGCAATACTCGGTGTAGCGGTACTGAACATCGATGATAAATTCAGTCTGGGTTACTCTCTTATTAACTCTGTTGCTGCAGGCATTGGTTTTACTCTTGCTCTTGTTCTTATGGCAGGTCTACGGGAGAGAATGGAAACAGCCAATGTTCCTGAAGCTCTTAAAGGGTTGCCTCTGGCTTTCCTGATAGCAGGAGCCATGTCCATTGCCTTCCTGGGCTTTGCCGGGCTGGGGGGATAGATATGCTAACATCAGCAGCACAGATGATAACACTGACCCTGACCGCACAGTTGGAGATATCTGCTATTACCGGACCGGTGATAGTTATGGGTTCCATTGCTCTTCTTCTTGGTCTTGGCCTTGCTTTTGCTGCAAAGAAATTTGCAGTGGAAAAGGATCCCAGGGTTGAAGAAATCCTTGAAGTGCTTCCAAGTGCGAACTGTGGCGGTTGCGGTTATCCTGGTTGCTCCGCATTCGCTATTGCTGTAGTTGAGGGAAAGACACCTGTTACGGGATGTACTGCAGCCAGTTCTGCAGTCAATTCAGAAATTGCTAAAATCATGGGTACTGTGGCAGAAGAAGGCGAAAAAATGATTGCTGTCATTCTTTGTAATGGTGGTAAATCAGCAGTGAATGCCTTCAATTACCATGGTCCGTCAACCTGTGCTTCCATGTCAATGGTTATGGGCGGGCAGAAGGCTTGTTCTTACGGATGTCTTGGATCCGGAGACTGTATCCAGGTATGCCCATTTGATGCCATGACAATGGGAGACAACGGTATACCTTTGATTGACCCGGAGAAGTGCGTGGCATGCGGAAAGTGTATTGAAGCCTGTCCCAAGAACATCATTATCCTCTGGCCGGCAATTCGCAAGGTTGTGGTTGCCTGTTCCAGCAGGGATAAGGGGGGAATTTCCAGAAAAGCATGTTCTGTGGCCTGCATTGGTTGCAGGAAATGTGCAAAGGTTTGCCCTGTTGATGCTGTTATCATTGATGGATTCCTTGCAAGGATCAACCCGGACAAGTGTATTAATTGCGGGCTGTGCGCAACGGAATGTCCTACCGGTGCTATTATCGATGGTATTCCAGTGCGACCCAAGGCCTTTATAGATACAACCTGTATCGGTTGTACTCTCTGTACAAGGGTTTGTCCCACTGATGCTATTGAGGGTTCTGTTAAAGAAAAGCACACAGTTATCGCTGACAAATGTATTGGCTGCGGTCAGTGTGTGGAGAAGTGTCCCAAGAAATCCATCAAGATGATGGGCGGGGTGCTTTCTCAGCAATAGATTGTTTTTAGCCATATGTGAAGGACCGCTGGAAATCGGCGGTCCTTTGCTTGTATGCTCATAAGCGAGCAGTTTATTGAATGCTATCTATACTGAAATAGTATACTTTAAAATGTGTAACGGTGTTGACATTTGCTGTAAGTTAGACGATAATTAATTGTATACAATTTTGCATTCTGGAGGTTATAATGTCTTTTCTTATGGTAAGCTTAATAAGCACAGTATTTTATATTGGCAATCAGTGGATTTCAGTGGGTGTTACAGATGAAACTCAAACTGTTCGCGCCGGTTCGATCTCATACTTTCTGGACAATTGGACAAGTACGCAGATTGCCGGATCACATCAGTTTTCCGGAGTGAATACCGGCTCATGGATACCCGCAAATGGAGACATTACAGTAGTCAACGATACTACGCTGATCTTTCATACCGATCATTTTACAGATGGCTCAGCATCCTTTCCTCTGGATTATACTGTGACTTACACAGTTGTTAATCGAGGGCTTGAAATGGAATACAGATTTGAGTACCTGCAGGATTGTGAGTTCTGGGACCCTCTTGATATTGATTTCTATATTGCAGACTGGGGCAGTATAGAGATATCAAATCAGACAACTGTAGATGAAGAATTTGCTCTGGACGGTACTACAGGTTTCCAGCGTTTTTCCGGTGATCAGATCTTTGAGTTAACAGGTGGCAGTAATCCACAAGCCATGTTTGTACTTCCTAATGTATCAAAAGGTATGACCGTAGTGAATGACTTGAGCTCCAATTCGTATATGACTGTCAGAGTTCTGGATACGGAAGAACCGAGAGAGAATGCCATGGGTCCGGTTCTTCACTCCATTGTTGAAGCGGGTCAAGTTGATGAGGTCTTCATTCGGTTCTCAATGGATGAGTTCTTTGCTCCTGTTTTTATCAGTGGCCATCTCCATGGAGCAGAGCGTTCTTCGGCATGGATAATGGATGAACTTACATTTTTACACCCGATTCATGGATATATGTGGGGTATATCAGAAGATTCACTGGGTGATGAGGGAACCAGTGCTGCTCTCATATGCCTTCTTCAGAATCATCCTTCAATGAAAATGAACTGGTTGTTGCTGCCTGACGGCATACTGGACGGAAACAGGGATTCTGTCTGGTTCGAACCGGGATATGAGGACAGCTGGTCTCATTGGCATGGAACCTGGCGTTTTTCCACCGAAGCTCCTCCTGAGTACCTTCAATGGTTGAGGGACATTCAGGATAATGTTTATTCCTGGTCAGACAGGGTGAGAATGGGAAACCACGGTTATCATCATACTCCCAATCCTGATTCCTCTTTCGGTGAGTTTCATGAATTCATTACCTATGAACCTGCTGAGCATCAGGAGAGATTCAGGGTTTGTTTTCAGGACATTAATGCTTGCGGTCTGGATACAAATCTGGTTCGGGTTTTGCGGTTTCCAGGCCATAGGACATCACTCAGCGGTCTTCAGGCCATAATCGATCGCGGGTTCACATTTTACTGTAATGGATGGAGATTAATAGACTGGTATGCTGGAAAACAGTTCAGAAATCAATGGATTAACAGATATCAAACTGTGAATGGAAGAATCTGGGGCTCAAATACAGTCTGGTGGGGGGATTACCAAACCCAGCAACCCACAGAATACCTGGCTGAAGTTATGGAGAAAGGCAAGTTTGGTCTTCTTGGTGCCCATCCCTACAACATGCTTAATGTCTGGCAGGGTAACTGGGATCCGGTGGCATATGCCAGGCTCGATAGTATAATGACCTCTATTGAAGAAGATTACGATAACTTTCTATGGTTGTTTCCAGAGGAATACGGTAATTTCCTTGAAGATTGTTTCAATATCCGCGTGAATTCCATCAATGGCAGTGGAAGTATCTTGAGTATGGAGCTAACCGGAAGCATTCCCCAGGGGCTCACTTTCTGTGCAGCACTGCATCCTGATGATGCGGTGAATTCAGTTACTCTTGACGGTACCCCGATTTCCTGGGAACTCCGTTCCGGAGGCAGACTTTTTGCTGTGGCACCGGAAACCTCATACGGAGATCACACAGTTTCCATTTCTATTACCCCACTGGGAATTGAAGATGAAAACCATGGAGGATCTTCGGATGGCACAATATTAATTAATGTACAGAGTCCGTGTGCTGGAGAGGTGCTGGAAGTGAATATTCAGGGGCTTCAAACTGGCAATGTTTTCAATCTTCAGGTATTTGATATCGCTGGAAGAGCTGTTGTTTCACAGCAGGAGATCTACAATGGTTCTGATTACACAATTCATTCATCCGGCCATATACCCTCAGGCGTATATTTTGTCACTGTAAACAGTGGCGAGACCATGGCTTCTGCCCGAACTCTGGTTATTCACTGATTACCTGCCATTTGAGATATTGGGAGTAGTGCTCTTTGCAATTACCTGGCAGAGAGCATGACTGAATTGGACTTCGGTTATATCAGTCAGCTCCTGTGAAACGGAAGCCTTGCTCAATGTCGCCTATCGTTCTATTCTTCATAGTTGAAATATTGTAATGAACTCTTTTGTTTGGAGAAATTATGGGAATGGAATCACTGAAAGATCTGCCTGCAGTTCATGAGATTATCCCCGAGATAACTGGAAAGCTTTCCGAATTGACACCTTCCGAGGTCAAGGAGGCAGTTCGAATGGGAATTCTCTGGGCCAGACAGTGTGTATTGGATGGTGGAGAGCTTCCATCAGTCGAATTAGTAGTTGAGAAGTGTATTCATCTAGGTAAAATTTCTGCAAAACCAACCATGGAAAGGGTTATTAATGCCACTGGTGTAGTTCTTCATACAGCCATGGGCAGAGCCAGTCTTCCTCCTGCGGCAGTTGAGGCTGTGAGCAGAGTTGCCCGTGGGTATTCCGTTCTTCAATGGAACAGAGAGACAGGCAAAAGAGGGAACAGGGATGAGCATATAGAGAGTTTGATCACTGAGCTTACCGGTGCAGAGGATGCAACTCTGGCCAACAACAATGCGGGAGCTACACTTCTTGTACTTTCTGCAATGGCTGCAGGTAAAGAAGTAATAGTTTCCAGAGGGCAGCTGGTGGAGATCGGAGGGGCATTCAGGATCCCTGATGTTATGAAGCAGAGCGGATGTACCATGGTTGAGGTTGGCTGTACGAACAGAACACATCTCAGAGATTATGCAAACGCCATAACAGATCAGACCGGCGCAATTCTTCGTGTGCATCCGTCCAATTACCTTATAAAAGGATTTACCAGCGAGGTTGCACTTGAAGACCTGGTTGCCCTGGGCAGGGAAAAAGGTATTCCTGTTATAGATGATCTGGGAGCCGGCAGTCTTATACCCTTAAGCAGATTCGGGATACCTTCAGAGCCAACCATTGTTCAAAGCATTGAGGTTGGTGCTGATGTTGTGACCTGCTCCGGAGACAAGTTGATCGGTGGTCCTCAAGCCGGGGTAATTCTGGGTAGGAAGCAATACCTTGCCAGGATAAAGAAACATCCTCTTGCCCGGGCCCTCCGTGTTGGTAAATTGACAATTGCTGCTATTGAAGCATCTCTTCGTGTGTTTCTTGAAGATGATGAATACATCGCTGCGAACCATCCGGTCTATCATTCATTTTCGCGGAAACCGGAAGAGCTTGCGGAAAGAGCGGAAACCATCATTGCTTCAGTTACACTTCCACCCCATTGTGAGATGGTGGTTGAGAAAATGAGCAGTTACGTAGGCAGTGGAAGTCTTCCCGACTATGCTATTCCTTCTGCAGGAATTTCAGTCTCATGTCCCGATCCCGAATTGTTCCTGAAATCACTGCGTCTTTCCAGTCCCGCCGTGGCAGCCAGGCTGGAGGAGGGTTCTGCCAAATTTGATCTCAGAGCTGTTGCAGAGGCAGAAGATATTCAACTTGCTTCTCTTCTTGGTAGCAGGCTGGCTGAGTTATGGGCGTAATTATTGGAACAGCAGGTCACATCGACCATGGTAAAAGCAGTCTTATGCTGGCTCTTACCGGTGTGGACCCGGACAGATTGAAGGAAGAGAAGGCCCGGGGAATCACTATTGAACTCGGTTATGTTTTTCTTGAGACCATAAATGGAGAGTCTGTCTCTTTCATCGATGTACCAGGTCACGAAAAATTTGTAAAAACTATGGTTGCCGGAGTAGCCACGGTAGACTGTTTTCTGCTGGTTGTTTCTGCAGACGAGGGTGTTATGCCTCAAACCAGGGAGCATCTGGATATACTTCGTCTTCTTGAAGTGGACAGAGGAATAGTTGCACTGTCCAAGTGTGATCTGGTTGATGATGATCTGATCGAGCTTGCCGAGGAAGAGGTTCGGGAAGCTCTCCATGGAACTCCAGCTGAGTCAGCTCCCATTTTCAGGGTTTCCGCCAAAACAGGATACGGTCTGGAAGAGCTGAAGCAGGCTCTGATGAACATGGCTGCAGCAGCGGAGAGAAAGAGTTCTCAGGGCAGATTCAGAATGCCGATTGACAGAGTATTCAGCCTGAAGGGATTTGGCACTATTGTTTGCGGCACAGGTCTTTCCGGTAAGATAAATATGGGAGATTCTGTCGAGATACAGCCGGTGGGTAAGACTTTCCGCATAAGAGAGCTTGGCGTAAATGAGCATCGACATGCTGAATCAGGCGAGGCAGGTGACAGGATCGCTCTAAATCTCGCGGGAATTCATAAAGACGATGTTCACCGGGGAAGTGTAGCCGGTGAGATTGGCTTTTTGAAAACACTTAACAGTCTCGATACAACCTGTACTATGCTTCAGCGAAACATTGATCTTCTAGTTCGTCAGAGGATCAGATTTCATGTGGGCACAGCAGAGGTCATGGCCAGAGCAATTCCAGTCGAGGGAAAGCCTCTTCTCCGCGGTGAAACCGGCTATGTACATTTTCAACTTGAACATCCTGTTGTCGCAATGCCCGGTGACCGGTTCGTCATAAGAAGATATTCTCCTGTGGTGACAATCGGCGGTGGAATCATTCTTGATACCGGAACCCAGAAAGTCCGCTCAAGGTTCAGAGACGCTCGCCTTTCCCATCTTGATCTTCTCTCCCACGGGGATCTGGAGGATCTTCTGTTTGAAACAATGGAGGAAGCTGCCCATCACTTTGTTGAGGCGACAGATTTCATAAAGAAAACAGGAGCTGAACCTGTAGACTTCGATCAAGCTGCTGATTCGCTCATTGCACAGGGCAGGATTCTCTCTTCAGGTGAGGGCACAGCAAGACGTTTGATACTAACAGTTGCTGTGGAAGATTTAGGACGCAAGATTATGGGAAGCATTGGAACTATTCATCGGAGTGTACCTCTGAGCCAGGGGCTTCAATTAGCTCATCTTGCCAGAAAACTACCACCGGAAACTCCTGTATGGACTGTCAGGTACTGCCTGACCAGGCTTCGGGAGGAAAACAAAGTAGAAAAACGAGGTGATTTCCTCTGTTTCAGTGATTTCCCCCGGCAGTTAGCCGGAGATGTTCGCAAACTTGCCGATCATATTCTTTCTGATGCAGGAAAAGCAGGTCTTAAGGGGATGAAGCTGCCTGTGCCAGGGAGAAGAAAAGAGGACATTGATGCACTTCTCCAGAGGGGACTTCTCATCAATCTTTCTGAAGACCTGGTTTCAACCGAGGACTCTGTTAACAAGGTGCAGCAAGTCCTCTCCAGTTCCTTTGGTGAGGATCCATTCCGTCTGGGTGAACTCAGGGAAGCTCTTGGTGTTTCCAGGAAGATTGCTCTCATGTGGGCAGAGGTATTGGACTCCCGGAAGATCACCAGAAGAGATGGTGAGAGCAGACGGCTGGTGTGATACTTTACAAAAGCAGGAATATTCCTTATTCTCACGCTTCACAGCATTAGATATTGCTACGTAATATTATCGAATAACATTGAATATAGAGGAGTTACTGATGAAAATAGCAGTTGTTGGAAGCGGATACGTCGGACTGGTGGCCGCTGCATGCTTTGCTGAGATGGGAAATACAATAGTTTGTGTTGACAAGGACAAGCAGAAAATTGATGGCCTAAAAGAAGGCAAACTACCCATATATGAGCCTGGGCTGGATGTGCTGATTGACAGAAATGTAAGGGAACACCGTCTTTCTTTTTCCATGGATACTGCAAGGGCTATTGAAGAAAGCAGCATCATCTTTATCGCCGTTGGAACGCCTCCGGGTGAAGATGGCAGTGCTGATCTTCAGCATGTTCTTTCGGTGGCTGCAGATATAGGGAAAGCCATGAACGATTGGAAGATCGTTGTGAACAAAAGCACGGTTCCCGTTGGCACTTCCGAGCTCGTGAGAGCGGAAGTACGTAAGTATACCGACTACAGAGTGGATGTTGTGAGCAACCCTGAGTTCCTTAAGGAGGGAGCTGCTATTGATGATTTTATGAAACCTGACAGGGTTGTTATTGGTACTGGCAGTGAAGAAGTAGCAGAAGTAATGAGAGAACTCTACTCTCCATTTGTACGCACCAATAATCCCATATACATCATGAGCAACAAATCAGCTGAGCTTACCAAGTACGTTGCTAACAGCCTGCTTGCTACCAAGATCAGCTTTATGAACGAGATCGCAAATCTGTGCGATGTTGTGGGTGCTGATATCAAAGACATCAGAAGGGGAATTGGCAGCGATTCAAGGATTGGTCCTCATTTCATCTTTCCCGGTGTCGGGTACGGTGGCAGCTGTTTTCCTAAAGACGTCAGAGCTCTGAGACATACTTCTGACCATCATGGCTATCATCTTGATATTCTCGAGTCTGTTACTGAAGTGAATCGTAAGCAGAAACAGGTCATGGGCAGAAAGATTGCAAAGGAATTCGGGGAAGATCTCACAGGCAGGACTTTCGGTATATGGGGTCTTTCATTTAAGCCAAACACAGATGACATGCGTGATGCTCCTTCCATTGTTATCATTAATGAGCTTCTTTCCAGAGGAGCGAGGATAAAGGCCTACGATCCTGAAGCAACTGAGTACGCAAAGATCATGCTTGGAGATACAATTGAGTATTGCGCTTCAAGCTACCAGGCTCTGGAAGGCTCTGATGCTCTTGTATTAATTACTGAATGGACTGAGTTTAGAGAACCTGATTTTCAGCGGATCAGTTCTTTACTGAAAAAACCGGTGATTTTCGATGGTAGAAACATATGGAACCCTCAAAAGTTAGCTTCAAAAGGATTCACTTATTACGGAATAGGAAGAGGGTAACATGAGTGCTTTCAAGGAGAGAATGGCAGAAAGGGATAAACCTGTTATAGGCGTTATCGGTCTCGGTTATGTCGGTTTACCCCTTGCTATGGAATTTGCCCACGGTGGTTGTGAGGTGCTTGGAGTAGATGTAGACCCGGCAAAACTTGAGCATCTTGAAAATCATCGCAGTTACCTGAAGCATTTTCCTGATGAGATGATAGCTTCTGCAATGAGAACCGGACTTCTTCATGCTACCACTGATTTTTCTGTTCTTACCCGGGCCGACGCTATTCTTATTGCTGTTCCCACTCCTCTTGGCATCAGCCGTGATCCTGATTTGAGTTATGTACTCAATTCCTGCAGAGAAATTGCAAAGTACCTGCAGAAAGGTCAGCTGATCATTCTTGAGTCAACCACCTACCCCGGCACCACAAGAGAAGAAATGGTTCCGGTACTTGAAAAAGGCGGACTGAAAGCTGGAGTTGATTTCCATATTTCATTCTCACCTGAGAGAGAAGACCCGGGCAACAAGAACTTTAATACCAGAACGATTCCGAAACTGGTAGGCGGACTCACCCCCGAATGCACAGATGCAAGTGTTTTTGTTTACAACTTTGCCATTGATAACATTGTTGCAGTCAGTTCTCCTGAAGTAGCTGAGATGGCCAAGATCGTTGAGAATACCTACAGAGCGGTGAACATTGCCCTGGTTAATGAACTTAAAATGCTGGCGCATAAAATGGGAATTGATATATGGGAAGTAATTGAAGCAGCAGCTACCAAGCCATTTGGTTTCACTGCTTTCTATCCCGGTCCCGGCCTTGGCGGGCACTGCATTCCCATCGACCCGTTCTACCTTACCTGGAAGGCTCATGAATTCGAAATGTCGACCAAGTTCATCGAGCTTGCAGGAGAGATAAATACATCCATGCCATCCTATGTTGTTGACAGGATCTGTGATGCTTTGAACGCTGCGCAGAAATCCATTAACGGCAGCAGGATCCTTCTTCTTGGAATGGCGTACAAACCTGATATAGACGATTATCGTGAAACCCCTGCGCTGAAGGTTATGGCCAAGCTGGGTGAAAAGGGTGCTATTGTAGATTACAACGACCCATACATTCCGTCTATTCCCGCATCTACCAGGCAGACCCACCTTCAACCGGTCTCAGTTGATCTTTCCGAAAAGATGCTTTCAGAGTACGACTGTGCTGTTGTCATAACAAATCATGCCTGTTATGATTATCAAATGATAGTAAATAACAGTAATATCATAGTCGATACACGAAATGCCTGCGTCAATATAGTTGACGGAAAAGAAAAGGTTTTTAAAGCGTGAGAGCTTACTGCTGGATAGCTGTTCTTCTTGCTTCCACGGGCCTTGCTGTGGATGATTATTCGCTTCCCGGGATCAATTCCGACGAGATACTGATGCCGGTGAACGTGTGGGGTGAAGTGCGAAATCCGGGGATACACATGGTGCCCTGGGATTCGGACCTCAGAGATGCTCTTTCTGCAGCAGGTGGACCTACTTCCAGTGCTGATCTATCCAGTGTTAAGATTGTTCTGCAGGGGATTAATATGGAGTACGACCTTTCTGATTATCTGGATGGAGAGGGCGCTCCTCTCCCCGGGCTGGAGCCTGATGCAACTGTCTATGTCTCAGCTTCCAGTTATGAGTGGTGGAAGGACGTTGTTGATTTCAGCTACAAGATTCTTGTTATGGCTAATGTGATCCTGCTGATGAGTAGAACATGAACGAATCACAGCCTGGAAGACTTCCTGAAGCATTTGACAGTACAGAAGAAGAATCTCTTGATCTGAATTACTACCTCTGGATGATTATCAGGGGAAAGTGGATTATTCTAGCATTTGTTCTTGCTGGACTTCTTGCGGCAGGTTATGTAAACAAGACTACTGTTCCGGTCTATCGATCAAGTGCAACTTTCATGTACACCAGCGATAACAGCATGTCCCGTACTCTTGACATGCCTGGTACTTTCTGGTTTCAGATGGATGCTATCCGTAACGATCAGATACAACTGATCAACAGCAGAATAATGGCTGAACTGGTGGCTGATTCAATTCTTCATTCTTCAGATTCAGACAGCATCGTTTCTATCCTGTTCATGGGAAACATCCCGGAGCAGTCTTTTATCCGGAACTCACTTGTTGGTCTTTCTCAGTCAACAGTATCCGTTAGCTGGATCAAAGATACAAATTTCTTTGTTCTCAGTGGAACTGGCTACAGCCCGGAAGCTTCAGCAGTTATCACCAATCTGTTCCTGCATGTCTATAACAGGTGGAATCAGCGTCAGGCTAGAGGTGAGAACACCGAGGTCAGGCTTTTCCTTGAGAGTCAGCTGGAGCATACGTCTACTCAGCTTGACTTGTCTGAGAGTGCCCTGCTTCAATTCAAGGAACTGAACAACATCACGGACATCGATACTGAAACCAGGAATCTTATCAGTACTCTTGCCAGTTTTGAAACACAAGTACAAACAGCAGCAACAAATGCAGCTGCAGCAGGAGTCAGACGGGATTATCTCACCGGTCTTCTGGGAGAGCAGCGGGAATCAGTGGTCAGAGACATTTCTGACTCAAACAGTGAATACATCAGACAGATACAGAGTGATCTGGCCAGGTATGAGAGTGCCAGAGCAGCACTGCTTTCAGATGGAGCAGACTTACTTTCACAGCCTGTTCTGGCAATGGAACAGCGTATTGAGACGCGAAGAGACGAGCTTACAAACGCTCTGCGAGATGTTTCGGGTATGAACTACCCGGTGAACCCTGAGCAGGGCATCGAGGGTCTTGTGTCATCCCTGGCAGTAGCAGAGGGGGATTATCGCTCCAGCAGAGCTCGCGAGCAGGCTCTCAGGATAGTTGTCAATGATCTTTCTTCCGGCTTGTCGGATCTACCTGAGTTTCAGTATGAACTTGTAGCCCTTGAGAGAAACAGACGTGTTAACGAAAACATCTATATTCTACTTAGAACACGCTATGAAGAGGTTAAGATAGCAGAGATCGGGCAAATGGGTAATGTTACTATTGTTGATTCTGCACTTCCAGGGGGAATGATCAAACCCACCACAAGAAGAAATCTTATCATGGGAATTATGGTGGGTCTTGCTGCAGGCATTGGTGTTATTTTTCTTGTGAATCAGATGGACAGATCCCTGAGGAATCCCGAGCACCTTGAGAGGCTGGGCATACCTCTGGTGGGAGTAATTCCAAAGTTTACAACGAAAGCAAAAAGTGACAAGATCCCCCTTACTCTCATCGAGCACTCGAAATCACCTAATTCCGAGGCTATCCGCGATCTCCGCACCAGCATGTCTTTTTCCAAACCTGATGGACATATAAAAACTCTTCTTGTCACCAGCTCCGGTCCTCGTGAGGGTAAGTCAAGCATATCGGCCAACCTGGCCGTAGCAGAGGCAGAGGCCGGCAGGAAAGTGATACTTCTTGATTGTGATTTGAGAAGACCAACAGTGAACAAGACATTCGGGTTTAATAGAAAACCCGGCTTCACGGAACTGATCACCGGTAATGCTGTTTTAGATGATGTTGTAAGAGATACAGAAGTAGAGGGGCTTCATGTGATTTGCAGTGGCCACATACCTCATAATCCTGCTGAGATGGTGGAGGTGGCTGCCAAAAAAGGGGTACTCCGCAAAATCGCCGAACAGTGCGATCTGCTGATAATTGATACTCCACCGGCAGCAGTCGTAACGGATGCAGTTGTTCTGGCACCTGTGGTTGATTCAGTGCTGCTTGTTGTAAGAAGTGGTAGAATACAGAAAAAAGTGGTGCAGGGAGTATGGCAGAAACTGCTCAGGTCAGGTGGTCACCTGGCTGGTGCTGTTATCAATGATTTTGACCCTATCAGGACATACACATCATACACGTACTACACGTACAAGTACCAGTATTACTATGAGGAAGATTCCTGACACAGCACTGATTTGTGTAACTCTCGTGGTAACAACCAGTAATAGAATAGATAAGAGCGCAAATGCGCTCTTTTTTTTGTATTGAAAAATACTAGGTGGGATGAAATGGGGCGCAATGGGTTGACAGTGGGACAAAGTGGGATAATGATAGCTGCGGAGGGGAAACATGGCAGCATTCATCGGTACACACAGACACACACTGGATGACAAAGGGCGGGTTAGTGTTCCTGCTCAGTTCAGACGCCAGCTTACAGCAGAAGATCTTTATCTGACTGTGGGTATGGAAGGGTGTCTTGTTCTGTATCCTTCCCATAGATGGCAGAAACTGGAAGATGAATTGCTAAACTTACCACGCAACCGGGAAACAAGATTTCTGGTGAGAAGTCTGGCTCACAACTTGAGGGCAGTTTCTGTTGATTCCCAGGGAAGAATTTCGATTCCAGCTGAACTTGCTGAGAAAGCAGGAATTACAGGCGATGTGATGTTCCTTGGCAAATTTGATACAATGGAGCTCTGGCAACCTGAGTTGTACGATTCCTACATAAATGAAGCAGAGTACTCGTGTGAGGAAATTGCCGAGGGGCTTAATCTACCTCTTTAGGAGGAATTTGATGGAACCGGGTCATCTGTCGATCATGCCCGATGAGATTGTGGAATATCTCTGTTCTTCGTCACCTGAACTGGTTGTTGATGGAACCTCCGGCGGAGGAGGGCATACCAGCTTGATCTCCCATGCACTACCTCAAGGTCGAATACTGGCCTTCGAGCGTGATCCCGCAGCAGCCGAGGATCTGTACGTAAGATTCAAGGGAACAAACGTTACAGTGATCAATGCCAGTTATACGAAAATCCCCGAGATCATAAATACGAAATCTCTTCCCAAAGCTGAAGGAGCACTGTTTGACCTTGGTCTGAGTTCCATACAGCTGGATACTCCTGAACGGGGTTTTTCCCACAGAACGTCCGGCCCTCTGGATATGCGGTACGACCGCAGTCAGGGGAAACCAGCCTCAGAAGTGCTTCGGGCAATGACTGAAAAGCAGATTGCAGACGCCATATTCCGCTATGGTGAAGAGGGTCGCTCCAGGGTGATTGCACGCGCCATTAAGCAAAATAGAAAACTTCTCACTACAGATGATCTTGCAGAAGCGGTAAGGTCAGTGGTTAAGGGGAATCCGGTTAAACCGCTTGCCCGTGTTTTTCAGGCAATCAGAATTCTTGTAAATCGTGAACTGGAGCATCTTGAAACACTTCTGGCAGAAATGCATCACTGGACGGAGTCCGGTTGCAGAGTGGCAATTCTGACATTCCATTCGCTTGAGGACAGAATGATCAAACTCCATTTCCGGGATTCAGATCATTTTCAGCAATTTGATCCCCCATGGTTGCTGCCTGCCACTGCAGAAAAAAGGAAAAACTCCAGGGCAAGGTCTGCCCGGCTCAGGCTGGGGGTTAGACTTTGATATCTCACAAACGGAGATTTCTGCTCATCGGTGCAATTGGCTTGATCGTGTTCTCTGTTGCACAGCTTATTGTAAGAAACTTTTATATTGAGGCATCAGTGAAACTTGCAGTTGCAACAGCAGAGAGCGATAGTCTTCACCGGGCAAAGCAGGCATTGATCTCCAGGATAGCTGAACTTGAGACTCCGGGAAGACTCAGTCTGATCGGGAATCAACTTGGATTGATCCCACTTCCCCTGGAGAGCTTTATTCTCATGGAGGTGACCAGGTGAAACCCCAGGTCAACGGCATGGAAAGGGTGTCAGCCCGGATAAGCTTCATGATGATCTTTTCTCTGGTGTTTGCCTTTCTTTCAATAGTCAAATTGTTCGGTATTCAGATCCGATACCATAAAGAGTATCTGCAACGGGCAGACAGCCAACAGACAATTGAGATCAAAGTTGAAGCCCGGAGGGGAGAGATCTTTGATCGCAACGGCTATCTCCTTGCAGGCAATCTCACAGAAGCAACTTTCTCGGTATTCTGGCCCAATGTTCCACTTGAGAACACCGGAGAGATTGATTCTCTGATTGTGGATCTTGGCTCGTACTCATCTATTCCCATCCCGGTTCAGAGAGAAAACAGGAATGTTGTCCTTGCTGAAGGTGTGGCCTGGGAGGACGCAACAGAAATCATCGGTTCTATTTCAAGATTTGCTGATTGTAGATTCGTAACTCGTCGAATTTACCCCATGTCGGAGACAATGGCTCCAGTACTGGGAACGCATAACGAAAACGTATCTCAGGGGCTGGAATTGCTCATGGAGAACATCCTTGAGGGCACAGATGGGGTAAGCTTTTTTCAAGCCAGTGTCTGGGCCGGGTACAGAGCTGTAGATGCCAGTGCCGATAACCTGCTTCCCTGCCATGGTCGGGATCTACGTCTTACAATCGATTCAAGATATCAGGAGATCGCCCAGAATGAGCTTGAGCTTGCTGTGGCTAATTCAGGTTCCAGCTGGGGAGCTTTGGTGATCATCGATCCA
The DNA here is from genome assembly GCA_029940175.1 of Candidatus Sabulitectum sp. Lineage (GTDB taxonomy): Bacteria > Fermentibacterota > Fermentibacteria > Fermentibacterales > JCC-6 > Sabulitectum. The sequence continues at coordinate 19,953 of JAOZRM010000028.1, forward strand.
TCTAATGGAGACATTCTTGCAATGGCGAGTTATCCTGTTTTTAATGAAGATGG
>JAOZRM010000367.1 GCA_029940175.1 Candidatus Sabulitectum sp.
TGGAGGCTACGGTAGACACCATGATGAAGGTGCAATTTCCATTACTGAACGATGAGTGGTGTCTGGGCCTCCGGAATATTGAAGACTTCTACGGTAGAACTATCTGGGGTCACTACGGCAACATCCCGGGAATGTCATCTTTAGGGAAGTCAGCTGCATTCTACTGCCCGGAGGATAACACAACAGTGGTGGTGGCTGTGAACCACGGTCCGGGTGACCCTGTGAAATGGATCATGGATCTTCTCTTTAATGTTGCCGCCGGTGTAGGAATTGAAGATGATGAAGGTGAAACCGACATGCACCTTACAGTTTCTCCCAACCCTTGTACTTCATCTGCTTCAGTGTCCTTTTCCATGCTGGAACGACGGATGGTCACACTAAGAGTTTACGATCTTACAGGAAGAATGCTGGATCATCTTTTCACAGGCTCTCCTGGCCAGGGAACCCACACCGTTGAAATGAACAGCGGTGACTGGGCAAACGGAATGTACATCGTGCGCTTTGACTCAGGAGACCTCAGTACGACACGGAGGTTCCTGGTGGTAAGATAGGAATAGGAGGAGGGGAAATGCGTTACTTATTCATTGCGATCCTGATTCTTGGTGTTACGGCAGGGCAGACTCAGGCATCTGATTTTCACAAACAACCCTACCTGCTCTACACCGGTGAGAACTCTGAAATGAAAGTTCTCTGGCAGATGCTGGATACTTATACCTGCACCATTGAATGGGGTACCGATATCAGTTACAGTCTGGGAAACGAGCAGACAACAGAATACGGTGATGATCATCAGCACATGTATGTGATAGGCTCACTGAACCCGGGAGTCATGTACTATTATCAGGTTTCATGTGGCAGCGAGTCGTTTCAGGGCTCGTTCCACAGTGGCCCGGAAGCTGCCGAAACGGACATCAGTTTCTTTGTTTTTGGAGACACACGATCGAATTTCATGACACACGACTCTATAGCAGAGGCCATGATCGAGGTTTATACAGCTGAACCGGAGTATCAGACCATTCTGCTTGCAACCGGGGATTTTGTTATGTACGGAGCCAATGAAACATACGTCCAGAATGAGTTCTTCAATGATTCAATGACCAATGCAAGAGAACGGGGTTTCAACCTTCCTCTCATGTCGATCTTAGGGAATCATGAGCTTTATAACATAGGCTTTACCTTAGACCTTGCAACACCGCTGTTCGGGAAGTACTTTCCCCTTCCCTTTGTGGAAAGGCGCTACTGGTCATTTGATTACGGTCCTGCACATTTCACCATGATTGATCAGTATCCACCCAATTACGATCTATATGGCCAGGGGCTTATTGATTCCGTTCAGCTTGCCTGGATAGAAACTGATCTGAGTTCTTCCAGCAAGCCCTGGAAGATCGTTCTTTTTCATGAGCCGGGCTGGTCTGCAGGAGGTCCTCTTCATCCGGAGAATAATTATGATGTCCAGGAACTGTTACAGCCTCTCTTCGAGGAGTATGGCGTACGCGTAGTATTTGCCGGTCATAATCATTACTACCTGAGAAGCTGTAAGAATGGTGTGTATCATGTCACAGCCGGTGGT
>JAOZRM010000187.1 GCA_029940175.1 Candidatus Sabulitectum sp.
CAGATTCGCTAAATAATTGAAAATAGCTGTTCTTTCAGATACACATATCCCGGCAAGGCTTCAGGTCTTGCCGGGACTTGTTTATGAGACCTGCGCCGACGTTGATCTTATTATTCATGCAGGTGATATTGAGGATCGGGATGTTATTAACGACCTCCAGAGGTTTGCTCCCGTCAAGGCTGTGCGAGGTAACATGGATTTTGTTTCCTACCCGGAGATCCAGAATCTCAAACTAAAGGATTTCAATATCTGTGTCGCTCACGGCGCTGGGCCGTATCACAATGTTCGTCGAAGACTGAGAAAAACATTCCAGAACAGTAAAGCAGATATTATCATTCATGGTCATACTCATATTTTCCACTGGAAGAGAGAACACGATATATGGTTCCTCTGTCCTGGAGCAGTCTCGAATCCACCGGGGAGCAGATCAATGGCCGTTCTTTCCCTGGAAAAAGGGAAGACCCCGCATGTGGAAAAGATATCCCTCTGACTTGGAAAACAACCCATAATTCACTATCTTCGGGCTCACATAAATGCAGTGTCCCCGTAGCTCAGTTGGATAGAGCGCCGGCCTCCGGAGCCGGAAGCCTGGGTTCGAATCCCGGCGGGGATACCACTATTTAAGTTGTCAAAGAGCCCTAAGATGATGAACTCCATTGCTATCTCCGGGTTCTTAACTCGTTTTTGTTACGACCATTCGTGATTCTACTTAGCTGTCTAATCCTATGGACCACTTGCATATTCCCAAGATGGGTGGTATTATTCCCAATATGGGAAGAAGGAATATGTCTGCAAAAACCAGTAAAGCCGATTATCCATCACTGGGGATAGCTACGAGTTTATTCTCAGAAGTGCAACTTAAAGTACTCGCACTTCTCTTTGGGCAGCCGAATAGAAAATTCCAGATGTCAGAGATGATTAGTCTGGCAAATTCAGGTGTCGGAGCTGTACATCGCATAATTACTCGACTTGTAAAAAGCGGCCTGGTAAATGAGGACATAATAGGAAGAACGAAGTTTTACCATGCAAATGCTGAATCCCCTGTATTCCAGGAGTTACACGGTATTGTGATTAAAACTGTTGCTTTAACTATCCCGCTGCAATCAGCATTAACCCCATATATGAACTCAATATGCTCAGCATTTATCTACGGTTCTATTGCAAGTGGAACCGATAACGCATCCAGCGACATTGATATCATGATCATCGGGGAAGAGCTACGATACACAGATATACTAAATGCATTTCAGCCTGTAGAGAATAATATTAAAAGGACTATAAGTGTGAAGATTTTCTCACGCAAGGAATGGAAGAGTAAGGTTGAGGGACAAAATCCATTTGTAACAAGAGTACTTAATCAGCCAAAGATATTTTTGAAAGGTTCTGAGTATGACGTTAAAGAACCTTGAGAGAATAAAGCTTCTTCTTCCTCTCGAAAGATCTGAGACAGAATTTTCACAATTGATCGGGAAAGCAAAGATGTTTCATACCGATTCCATGAGGACTGAGTTATCTATTCAAAGCAGATTCCAATTGGCATACGAAGCTTCGTTTGCTTTGGCGCTTGCGGCACTACGCAGGCATGGTTATAGGCCATCAAGCAAAAGGTATGTAGTCTTTCAGGCTTTAAGTCACACCATAGAACTCGGGAGTGAAATTGTATTGCTCAGCAAGGCTCATGGAATGAGGAATGAAGTAGAATACGATGCTGAACCGTTTGATGACCTTAAGTTTCTGGAAGAGCTAATCGCTGTTAACGAAATCCTGCTTGATCGTGTACCCCTTCTGCAAGGCTGAAGGCAATGTCATTACCTGAATTTTATTCCTGGGGTCTTTACAGGAAGCTCATTATGCGGGTGCAGGAAGGTCATTCATCATGAAATCCTTTGGTGAGCCACATCCCGAATCCAAGTCAGAAATGGGTTCCAACTAAGAATCATTGCGTATACCATAATTTAAGATTGCATCCTGAAAATACTATTCCTGCCTGAGTAGACTGTATCTGCAAGCTATTGACAGCCGGAGATATAGATCCAGCATTCAACGACCCGGAAGATCCCCTGAATCCTGGCTATGCCCTCTGGCCGGCTCTGGGCACCATCCGAAACGACATGGGAGCTTATGGAGGTGCTGGTGCAGGGATATGGACAGGCATCGAAACCAGTCCAGATCCGCATGGCAGTGATATCAGAGAACTGCTCCGGGTCTTTCCCAATCCATGTCGGGACATTGCCTTCGTCGCTTTTGAGTTAAATGCATCTTCATCAGTCTTTGTAAGCATCTACGACCTCTCCGGCAGAGTAATATCCGAAGTCATCAACTCTGAGCTCGAAGCCGGCATACATTCGGTGAGACTGGAAACCGGCGGATTGACTGCAGGAGTCTATTTTGTGACCATGGATGCGGGAGGGGAGATATGTTCTTCCCGCTTGATCGTTCTTAGATAAGGGGTGATAGGAATGTACAAGTCAGAATCAACTGCGATATCCTTGCGCTGCATATGGCTAATCTCTCTAGTAGCTTTGACTGCAATCACGTTAATCACCACTGGATGCAATGTAACAATCGAGGACATAGACATGCCAGCTAGCGGCTGCACAGACAGTACTTTCGAGGTGGGGCTGGATCTGTTATGCCTGCCCTATGAGGGAGGAGAAATCGGGTATTGTGCTGCTCTCCTGCCGGATGGCTGGTCTACGGACACAGTCTACTATACGGGGGATTGCGAAGGAGGAATGACTTACAGCTCCAACTGCTCCAGTTATCTCTTCCTTCAGTTTGGGGAACCCACCGGATACTCCTGGTCGGGCTTCGTCGCCGATTCAGCGAATGTACTGCTGAATTCCTTTTCTGTGAATGTAACGATGGAAGTATTGACAGATTCGGTTCCAGGGACTTTCTGGCTGGCCTTTCAGGTCGGGTGGGAATCCGGCATGAATTCCTATGATTGGGAGGATCCTCCACACTACGGAAACGAGATAGAAATTTCTCCGCTGAGCTTCGATCAAGTGACCTGGGGGACTATCAAGTCATGTTTTGGACAATTGGTCCAACGGTAGAGGCAGCCCATAGCTAGATCGAAGCATTGGAGATAACGCTGTAGAAGCACTGTATATTCAAGCCACAGCGCTGATTCCCACGTCAGAGGATTTCTTGCCCATTCAAGAAACGGGTGCCAATTAAGAATCATAGTTATGTATTATAGTACTTGATATTATCAATCATTACAAAGGAGTATTATGTGCGTATTAACTAAATCAATATTGCAAATATCTTCTGTGCTAATAGGTATTGTTTTTCTGACCTCCTGCACATCCAGACAATGGGTTACTCCTGGTGATTGTGAACTTTATGAAAATCAAATAGTTTATGGTGCTGTACTGTCAGAGGGAGGTACACTTTCTTTTGCCGGTGATTTTATCACCGATGTAGATTCAAGTCTAGTTCCCCATGAGGCAACTTATTATGTCAACAGAGATGGTGGACTGTTATCTGCGGGAACCGTTTTCGGTATCCTTGATAATGGAATCCAGGTATCAGTAGAATTGACTGATATTAGTAAGTTGGAAATTGATAAAACCAGTATTTCTAAGACAATATTCATTTCATTGGGTGCTGTTGTTGTAACTGGTTCAATTTTATACCTTGTGGCTCTTTTCTCTTATTACCAGTAGAGAAGGTAAATAAGTTTCAGAAATTCCTCCCGTTATTGTGCGAAAGGTTGTTTGGGTAAAGAACATTATCAAGCCAGAAGAAAATTCTCTCGTTGGATAGCAGTGTTGCACCCATCTGGCAGTGCTCATCCGCCCCTTCCTCTTCTGTAAAAAGAATGTATTCTTTGGGGCACTGAAGAGAGTCAAACAGAATAGCAGCCTGATTGCCGACCAGGGCATCATTCTCGGAGTCAAGTATCAGCATACTACACGCGATATCAGCAACAGAGCCACTTAGTGTGTAATTGCGTAATGAGCGCATAAATCCGCTGGGTGTATCAACCTGGAAAGTCCACATACCATTTGTATAAAACCATTTCACAAAAAGATTCTCACTCATGGCATCGTAGATAGTCTGATCGTACTCACGTGAAGCATCGGTATTGTCAAGAATTTCATCGATGTTCTCAGGATTGTTTCTAACGGCATTGGCATACATGCTGAAAGTGCCTCCATTAGCAATGCAGGCTGCAATTCTGTGTTCATATGCTGCTGCTCGAGGAGCCAGATATCCTCCCATACTGTATCCGATCAGTACTATTCTGTCCGGGTCTGTAAACGGGAGATTGAGTGCATAATCAACCACGGGAGCTACTGCAGATTCCCAATCCGGTCTGAAGGGGATAGTCTGTTCTCTTATAACCTGCCCCTGACCAGGGCCTTCAAACAGAATACAGTTGTATCCTCTTTCAACAGCGAAGCCCCCCAGACTGAAGTAGAGTTCTTCCTTGGTGCCGTCGAACCCGGTATGGACAAGTATCATTGGTCTTACTGTGTCTGAACTGTCAACAAGACAAAGATATGCAGGAAGGTAGCTGTTCTCGAAAGGAATCTCAATGGGAACTACCGGATTTTCCGAAAGTTCTGCACCGGCAAGAAAGGCATCTCTGCTTTTTCTCCATGTTTCAATTGCCCTTGGATCATCTGGATTTGTGTGAAGATAAAATTCCGCTGCTCTGAAATATCCTGATGCCCTGAAATAGCATTCTCTTGCATTTGCCGTGGAACCATTTTCAATGAATAGATCTGCCATAGCATTCAATCTTGATGCTGTTGTGTACCACTCCGTATACCAGCTTTCCGTGTTACCGTCTTCAATGCGACTGCAGGTACTAAGGCATTCTCCAATATCTGCTCCACCACTGAAAGTGTATCCTGCAATTCGAAGAGCTTGAAATGAGAATTGACTGTTTTCAAAGACAAAATCTGTTGCACTGGAATTGATGAAGAGGGATAGTGTTAAAGTTAACACAAGAAGCAAGGGTTCTGAATATTTCATAGAAGTATCTCCGTTTCATGGTACTGTAATAGAACATCATAACCTTATGAATGCCAGTGGAAGAAATGCCATCATTGTGCAAATGTAGATCTTCTGACCGGTACTACAGAGACATGATTCTTCTATGCATTTGAGGGTTGATAATATTCCTGGCATTTAGGTTGGTGTTGACATGGTGACTGAGATGACCAATCTTGCTGTGCAGTCGAGTAAATTGTTCGATTCGTGAACTGTGTTTCAATTACTTTAACCGTGGAGGAATGTTATGAAGACTATTCTTTTTGTTCTCTTGATAGTCTGTGCAGCAATTTCATTTGCTGCTGATTTCAGAATCAATAATGAAACAGGAGTCAGTATCTGGTATATTTACATCTCAAAATCGACAGATGAATACTGGGGTGATGATTGGCTTGGCGAGTCAGAGATGCTTTCTAACGGTTCCAGTAAAACATACAATCTGAATACATATGATACCTGGGACATCTTGCTCATTGATGAGAATGAGAATACCTACAGTCTTTCAACCACTGTTCATCCAAGTGGCTTCGCCTGGACTGTTACTCCACAAAGCATGGACTAGATTTTCTATCAGTGATAATTGTGTGGGAGCCCGTGTTTAACGGGCTCCTTTTTGAGTGCGCCGGGCATGGCGCGCAGCGCCAATAACCGGCGCTGTTAACCGGCAAGCGA
>JAOZRM010000368.1 GCA_029940175.1 Candidatus Sabulitectum sp.
GATACGTTACACTTGCCATTACCCGGTTGCCAGCAGAAATGCTTTTAACCAGTATGATGGTATCGTCAGCGTACCTGACGAATCGGTGTCCACGCTTTTCAAGTTCCTTGTCAAAGTCATCAAGAAGAATGTTCGCAAGCAGCGGTGAAAGTGGGCCGCCCTGCGGCACACCCTTTCGAGTGGCCTGAAGGCGTCCCTTATCTATGACACAAGCCCAGAGGTATTTACCGATAAGCCGCAAAACACGCTTATCTGCTATCCGGCGAGATACTCTGTTCATCAGGACATCGTGGTTAACTGTATCAAAGAACTTCGATAAGTCCGTATCAACAGCCACCTTGTAACCCTGCCTAATGTACTTCTGTACCTGTCGGATACCGTTATGGGCTGATCTGCCGGGCCTGAATCCACAACTTGATTCCGAGAATCCCGGATCAAATATCGGAGTCATAACCTGAGCAGTGGCTTGCTGAATCACTCGATCCAGCACTGTCGGGATACCAAGAGGACGCTTACTGCCATCCGGCTTCGGTATCTCAACCCTGAGAACAGGAGAGGGAACATAATTCCCTTCAAGGATACTCTGGCGTATATCTGACCACTTTTCACAGAGAAACTCGGAAAACTCATCAACGGTTACTCCGTCAACACCGGGTACGCCTTTGTTGGCTCGCACCCTTTTCCACGCTTTCTGAACATTCTCCGGTGTGAGAATACGCTCCAGTAGCTGAGAATTTGAGGACAGTTCTTCCACTCCACGCCTGTTACAAACTCCTCCATTCGGATTCATCATTTGCTCAGAGCTCATGGATACTTCTCCTCTCATGATGTTCGGCCCTTCACCATGTCCGGCCCATTACTGCCGGCATTGGGCTACTATGGCCTCTGCTGACTTCTGCCTTGTTATTCTGCGAGTTTCTCCGCAGAACGCTGTAAGAACATTTCCCTGTCTGCTTGCCGTTCTCACGCCCGGGACGCTCCAGGTCTCAGGCAATGCTGCTTTCTATTTCGTTTCTCATTGTGAGCAAAAGCAACTCGCAACGCCTGGACTTGGTATACCGGGAGTCCTACCGGTTCTTTCACCGGAAAATGTTTTCCTACCGCCGTCAAGACAGATCTCCCCGGATAAGAGCATGAACTTCCCTTATGCAACCGCGCCATTTACCATACTTCACAATCCATGGGCTTCGGTCGTGTTGTGCCTCCTTGCCCTGAAGACTGGCCTTATATGACATTGCCGTGCTTACGCAGGGACGCGCCTGGGTATTGGCTTTGTTGCTTTCTGTTCGTCGGCTCATAAGTTTGCACTCCAGCTTCCTCCAGACCCCACCTCACGGTGACGCCCTTGCTTTCGGCTAACAGTTCATGTTAAGTTCTCACTTAACACTGGATTACCTGTAGGGGACTTTAACCCCATGAGTTCATGCCCATGACGGGCGTACACAACTGTGTGAACCAGTCACAAGCGCTTAAAGACTGGTTATGCCAACACTTGTGCGGGTTACACAGGGCGTTCGCCGCTATGCCAGCGGGTAAACCTTACAAATTCCGTAGTAATTGACCAAT
>JAOZRM010000029.1 GCA_029940175.1 Candidatus Sabulitectum sp.
ACCAACAACTTTTCTTCTTGCTTCCGGATTTCTCCACAACTTGCATTCCCCAATGGTAATGAAACCTGATTCGTTTACATACACCAGATCAATGGAACCTGATGCAGTGGAGAGTTCCCTGCAAATGGGTATCATTCCCGCAAATGTGGATTCAAGTTCTTCAATAGGCAGCAAGGTAGGGCTTCGAAAGCAGATATCCTGGATCCAGTCTTCACTGTATGTCTTTGAATGTAGAGACACCTTCTCAAGAGCGACTGTTCTTCCGTTACTGACAACTACCGGTGAAGTGTGCTGCTTCATTTCCGGGCATTACTCCCATCTGTAACAGTCTTTCTCATCAGTTCTTCAAAATAATCGGGGAGTTTTGCTTCAAATATCATTTGCTGCTTTGAGTGAGGATGGGTGATTGCAAGTTTTGCCGCATGAAGAGCAAGTTTCCCCTTTTCTTTTACTCCGTACCTCTTGTCTGCCACAACCGGGTTGCCCTTGTCTGCAAGATGCACTCGGATCTGATTTTTTCTACCGGTGAGAAGGGCGACTTCAAGAAGGCTGTAAAGCTCTGTCTCCTTTATTACCTTGTATCCCGTTCTTGCAAGCTTGCCTTTCTTGTCGTCACTGGTGGAGTGCATTTTGAAAGTACTGTCTTCCTCCAGATAAGAGATGATCAGGCTCTCTTTCTCTTTCATTGATCCGTGTACAATGGCATAGTATGTCTTACTGAAGCTGTGCCAGTTATCCTGAAGATAGTGTTTCGCTTTGGGGGTTTTTGCAAAAAGAATGATGCCTGAAGTATCTCTGTCAAGCCTGTGAACGATGTATATACGGTTCTTGGATTTACGATTTCCCTTCCGTACATAATCCTGCAGCAGGTAATAAGCTGTGTTTTCCTTAACTTTGTCGGTGCCCATTGTTAACAGACCACTGACTTTGTTGATTACAAGTATGTCTCTGTCTTCATGGAGTATGGAAATACCCCTTGGCCAGTGTCTTCTCGATGGAACTTGAAGGTAGGTTTTCTTTTCAGGCATAATCTTCTCTCCGTGAATATCTATCTTTTGTTAAGACGCTTCATCTCTGCTTTTCTGAGCTTCCTCTTCTCCCTCTTTACTGTAACAAGATAGAGGTCCTCAACTTTTTTTCTTGCCCATGGTGTTTTTCGAAGAAACTTCAAACTGGATTTCACCGATGGATCACTGTCAAAACAGCGTATTTTTACCAACTGCCCCAATTCCTCCCAGCCGTAATAATCCTGAAGTTTGACTACGATCTTTTCGAGAGTCACGCCATGCAGCGGATTATTGATCTGTTGTTCACTCATAATCTGCTCACTCTTCAATGACGGGACGATATTTTAGCTGTACGCCCTTAAGAAATCTACGGAGAGTCTGATCATTGCATTCCCGGTAGTGTTTGTGTGCAGGTTTTCGAAAAAGAGAACTCAATTCATGCTTACTTAACGTAAAACCAGCCAGTTTCATGATCTGCAGAATGTCTTCTGCTTTCAGGTTAAGTGCGATTCTCAACTTCTTGAAGATCATGTTGTTTGTCAATTTGGATTCAGTCTCTGGTTGAGGATCATCCTTGGGCCCACGAAGGTCAATTATTAACCCGTTCAAAAAGGCAGAGAATTGTATATCTGAAATTTTTACAAAGTCAGGGTTGTCATCTCTGGTAAGCCACTTATAAACCTGACCTGTGGTGACCTGTTCACCGGCAAGCTTGAATATTTGAACAGTTTTTGAATCACTGATATCCAGAGAGTACCTGATCCGGCGAAAGACATCGTTATTAAACAATTGGATTCTCCTGTTTCGATTGGCTTTATTAGTGAGTTCCACGCAAGGGCAGGGGCTGCTCTCCAGTGGAGCAGCCAACCTTCCCTTTTACAGACTAACTTAATTCATCAAGCGTTTTCTTCAATGCATCGGCATCATGAGTGCCGTAAACTGTCACATCACGGTTCCTGGAAAGAAGACCCTGAAGTACTCTGCCAGGCCCGACTTCAACAAACGTATCGAAACCGTTTTCGATCATCAGCTTCATTGAATCAGCCCAGAGTACCGGTGATGTTACCTGCTTGATCAATAGATCTCTGCTCTCTTCCACTCCTGTGATGTAATTAGCAGTAACATTTGCAACTACGGGGATTCCGGGATCAAAAAAATTGGCTTCGCGAACGGGTCCTTCAAGACCTCTGGCAGCGTCGTCCATTAATGGACTATGCCATGCGCCGGAGACCTTCAGCGGGATAACCCTTTTTGCTCCAGCATCTTTACAAAGTTCACCAGCATACTCCAACGGGATCTTTGCTCCGGAGATGACCACTTGCCCCTTCGAATTCATCTTTGCTACACCAACAGGTCCTTTTGAGCTGGCCTTGTCAACAATTTCAGTTACCTTTTCAAGATCCATGCCCAGAATGGCCTGCATCCCGCCTGGATACATATCGGCACACTTCTGCATCAGCTCACCACGAATTCTTGTGAGTCTGACTGCTGTATCAGGCATAAGTATTCCTGCGGCCACAAGAGCGGAATACTCTCCGAGACTATGACCGGCAGTACCCTCCAGCTGGATTCCAGCAACCTGCAGTATTCTCAAAGTGGCTATACTCACCATAGTGATCCCCGGCTGAGCATAGTTTGTTTTGGTAAGATTCTCTGCTGGCCCACTGCTTATGATATCCATGAGATCGTGAAGTCCACTAAATTCATAACTTTTACTTAAAAAATCAGCAGCCTCCGGATACTTGTTGAGATGGGCTTGCATACCAACCGCCTGCGATGCCTGTCCCGGGAACAGAAATGCTATTCTTCCCATTAATGATCCTCCTGTGCATAAGATTGCGCTCTATTTATTTCAATAACCAGATCAAGATTCCTCTGCCATCCAGGATCAGCTTCCCAGGCAAGATCCGCAAGCTGTAAAGCTTCCTGGAAACGACCCTCATTATACAAGAGTTCTGAGCCGGTGGATAGAGCAGCAGAAAGCCACCTTCTGCCCATAGCTGTAGGAACTGCTTCAGCACGGAAAAGCTCTGAGGATTCAGGAAGCCTGGTGTTCCAGTATATCACCTGACCGACATGGATCGGGTTTCCATCTCCGCTGGTATCCATGGAAAGAAGAAGGGTCATATTCTCCCCGATTGTAAGCTGTGGATCACCCATACTTTTTCGCATCATAAACTGACAAAATGCCAGATCGTCCGTATTTGATCTCACAGGGGACTCGATCAATGGAATGAGTTCATCTCCAGATAACAAAGGCTGGAGGAAAAATGGCTCATTCTCTCTGAAGCCGGTTCGTTCAAGCTGCTGGGAAGCGGCGCTATCTGCAAATATTGCTGGAATATCGAGATTGAGCGGTTCAGCTGATCCGATAAGTATGGCGTGTCTGCCTCCAGCCGGATGTACTGCAACATTGGGAAACACTCTGCTCCAGGTTGCCATGATTCTTGCAAACTCATCAGTGGGCAATTTGTGAAGCGGTACCCACTGAGCAGCCACTCCACCGGGCTCCAGCTTCTCGAGTACCAGAGAGTAGAATTCTCGAGTATACAGCAGCCAGCTTTCGCTTGAACCTGGATGAGTGGCGTCGCATACAATTAAATCAAATGTTCTCCTGGTACCCAGAAGGAAATTCCTGCCGTCATCTCCCAGCAGTTCAAATCTTGGATCAAGATCCGGTCGCCGACTCTGCTCTTCGAAGAAGACTGCGGCCTGTACCACTTCCGGACATATCTCCGCGCAGACCAGTGTATCTATAGGATGAGTCAGAAGAGCTCCACTGGTTATCCCCCCACCCATAGCCACTGCCATAACAGTTCTTGCATCCGGATTGTATCCCCAGGGAAGATGCCCCAGAAGGTAGAAAGCTTCAAGGGAAGCCTGATCCACAGGCACTTCTTCGGCTCCGTTGAGCCTAAGGCTCATATGATTGTCCCATTCTCTGCTGAAAACGGTTACAGTGGCAGTCCTTCCCTCTTCAAAATATGCCACGGTCATTCCAGGAGGAGGTAGTGAACCCGGGGGTTGTGAGCGAATAACAAGAAGAACAGAAACAAGAGCTCCTGCAGGAGCCAGCAGAGATAGGAGTAATTTGCGGGATCTCCAGAAGGCAAAGAACCCAAGAGATGAGTTCAAGCATGCAAGAAGAAGAACTGACGGGGTTACTCCGAGAAACCTGAAAAGAATTTGAGATGCCAGTATAGGACCAACCGCAGCACCCAGACAGTTAGACATGGAAAGAATTCCTACATCTTCGCCAAGCTTCTGTTCTCTGGCTGCAGCCTTGATCATAAGGGGGAAAGTAACTCCCATAAGCACAGTAGAGGGAAGCATGTAAACCATTGCAGTAAAGATGTCGCCGGATATGCTACCGATCCACCCGCTGAAAAAATTCAACTTGCTGGAAAGGGATAAGAAACCGCCCAGGGCTGAAAGGGGAATGACACTTGCAATACCAAGAAGCACTTGTACTATCCCGAAGGACATCAGAGGATTTGCAGAAGAAGACGCTATTTTTCTTCCTGCAATACTGCCGATTCCAATTCCAAGCAGAACCATCATTCCCATTGTGGCAAAGGCATATGTGCTGTTACCGAGAACAAAAGTCAGTTGACGGCTCCAGACCATCTCCCAGGAAAGAGCAAGCATTCCACTGGCGAAATACACCCAGAGAAAGAAGACTCCGGGTTTAGTGCCCTGTTCTGACTCTGTTATCTGGAATCTCACAGGCTTGATCAGGAGCAGAGAGAGTATTGTAAGAGAAGCTCCAGCGATTAGAGTAAAGGTAATCCCAATAATCTCAAGAAGTATAAACCCTGCTAAGAATCCTCCCAGAGCCGAGCCTACAGAATTCAATCCATATAGCCTGGAGACCCTTGCAGCACCGCCCGAACCTTCCACCAGCCTGGCCATGGATGGTACGATTCCCCCTACAAAGAATGTTGCAGGAAAGATCATAACAAGAGCCACAATGAATCTGGCTGGAAGCTGAAGACCAGAGCTGTAAAGAAAAGGATACACTGCTGTTGCCAGGGGTGCTATGAGAAGCGGTACAAATGAGCAGATAGCAGCTCCTGCAGCTGTAAGCCTCAAGACAGACACAGGATTACTCGATTGCTCAGCTTTTCTGCCAAAGAACCTGCCACCAAATCCAAGTCCCAGCATGAATGCGGATAGAACTACAGCAGTAGCGTCAATGCTTCCACCTGTTATCAGTAGAAGCTGGCGATTCCAGGCGATCTGAGCCAGGAGAATACCAACACCTGACAGCAGTGCAAAGATAGAAATATTTATCGTCTTCACTTCTTGATTATTCAAAGAGTACTCTTCCCCTTTAGAGAGATTTGCAAACTATTCACCCAATCTTGGCATCCTGCCAAGCTGTATCATGAGAGATGCTTCACTTGTAAGTGCGGCCACTCGAGCAGAAACAAGATTTGCCTCTGCTTGAGATAGATCTGACTGTGCGCTAAGAAGATCCATCAGTGGCAGAGCACCCATTTCGTATGACATTAACGAGAGCCTGTACTGCTCCTGAGCCTGATCCAGCATCAATTCAGAATCACTGTAATACTGAATATCTATTTTGAGAGAATTACTAAGTGATTCAATTGATGAGCTTACGCTGTTTTCCAGCGTTTCCAGTGAAGCTTGTGAAACAAGGCTGGATGCTCGTGCTGATTTAATTCTTGATTCGCGGAGAAATCCATCGAATACATTCCACGAAAGATTTACCCCTGCATTGAAACCATCGTGATCGAACATCCTGTCCACGTCATCAAGAGTATTGTCATTCCAGCTCCATCCGGCAGATGCTCTCAGGCTTGGCCAGTACGCTCTGCCTGCAGCTGTTGACTGAAGCTCGGAGGCTCTTGCCCTGAAAGAAGCGCTTACAAGATTGGGATTCTCTGTGAAGTCCAGTGGAATACGACGAACTGATTCCAGAGGAAGCGGTTCTACAACCGCATCTGGATTGATCTGCAGGTTCTCACTGTTATGATCGACTCCTGCTGCATTAAAAAGGTTACTGTAAGCACTGAAAAGAGACTGTTCTCTTCTGCTTACAGTAAGCCTGTCTCCGCTTTCCTGAACCTGCACCTGAAGCAACTGAAGAGTTGTCGAAGCCCCTATTTCGTAAAGTGCCTCAGTTCTTTCCAGTTGACTCCGAGATCTTTCATGGGCGAACTCTGCGGCTTTCTTCAGCTCAACTGCTTCAAGAACACTGTAATAAGCACTGACAACATCCATGGTAACGTTAAGAACATCACCCTTATGATCAGCCTCTGCCGCCAGCAGAGACAACTCGGACGCTTCCAGATAAAGCCAGTTCTGGCCTCCGGATTGCAGCAGCTCCTGAGAAAGAGAAAGACTGGTGGAATAAGAATTTGCTTCAACATCCTCAATACTGCCACCTGGCAAAGAAACGCTTGACCAGCTTCTGGAAGCTCCTGCTGACAATGTCAGAGATGGCCAGAGAAAGGATTTACTGTTTGTTAGAGAAGCCTCAGAAGAAAGCAGTGAAGCGTCAGCCGAGGATATTGCAGGCGAGTTCTGATACGCAAGAGCCACCCAGCCAGCCAGGTCAAGTTCTCTTGCCTGCCCCTCATGGGTTTGGGCTACCAGAAAAACAGAAAATACAAATAGAAGAGCTGTCATGATCCTCCTTCAGCTCCCTCAGGAGCAATGAATACTGGAAGTGTCAACAAAAGAATCCCGAATAAATATATGGTCCAGGCAAGTCTCTGACCAAAACTTGTGGTCTCATTCCACCCTACAGACAAACCTCTGCCCCAGAGATAAACTGTGGCAAGAGATGCCAGGTCAAGCCTTGCTGCAAAGAGGACAAGAAACACAGACAATCTTGTTACAGGTAGCCCGGTCATTCCCTCAGCGGGACTCCAGGTGAATCCTGCAGGTAATGAGAACAGGTAAGCCAGAAATGCAAGAAGAGCCACGAGTATCATAAAGGCTCCCATGGAAAGAAAACTGCTTGATATGGCAGGCAGGAGAGGTTTTTTCCCACCAATGGCGAAAGATAGTATATACACGGCAAGGCCTGCTGCAGAAGCAAGAATAACTCTCTCAATAAGCATCATAACAGGTATCAAAAGGTTGGATTCAGAAGGCGTGATTCCCTGAAGAATAAATGGCGTGAAACCTATGAAAAGAATCACTGCAGCAGCACCGGCAAGTGCTTTGTTCTGATTTTTCCCTGTTGCATATCCATATGCTGTTGATGGATCCGTAAACTGAATAAATACTGCGAAGAAAGCTTGCTTTACACTCACCTGTTCTCACCCTCCAGGGCTTTGCGGTAAACTTCCATATACTCACTAACTCTGTTTTCCCATGAAAAGTCAGTTCTCATGCATTTTCTCCTGTACCATGCCCATTTTCTTCTGTTCTCCCAGGCATGAAGAAGACGCTCCACAGCCTCCATGAATGCATCATATCCACCGGAAAAAGAAAAACCGGTATCCTGGGTAACAGTATCAGCAAGACCTCCAACAGATCTTACCAGCGGCACAGCACCGTAACGCATTGCCATCATCTGACCAAGACCGCATGGTTCAAAAACCGAGGGCATGAGAAATGCATCAGCAGCTGCAAATATTCTTCTCGCCTGACTGTCATCGTAAGCAATTGTTACCGATACTCTTTGAGGATGGTTGTCGGCGAATTTCTGAAGTGCCTGTTCAGCCCATGGATCACCAGTACCCAGAACTGCCAGACTGAAATTCATATCCATCAGTCTATCCAGTCCCGATGTAATGAGATCGATACCTTTTTGTGAGGTAAGTCTGGTTACCATACCGAGAAGCGGAGCTTCCCCGGCAGGCTTAAGACCCAGTTCATAACAAAGTCTCTTTTTACAAACTGCTTTCCCTGCCATATTTCCAATCGAATAGTTGCTGAATATTTTTGTGTCTGTGGCAGGATCCCAGAGAACAGGATCAATTCCATTGAGAATCCCTGTAAGCTTATGTGAGTGCTTTCTGAGAACGCCATCAAGAGCACATCCGAATTCAGGGGTTGTGATCTCTCCTGCATAGGTAGGGCTTACAGTTGTAATACGATCAGCAAAAGTGATGCCACCCTTGAGAGAATTCCAGTCTCCCCAGAACTCAAGTCCGTCTATACTGTAAAGAGTCTCCGGAAGGAACGTTGGGGCATAATCATAGTGCGGATAACGGCCCTGAAATTGGAGATTATGTATGGTCAGCACGGTTGCTGTGTCCACTTCTCTGAGGTAAACAGGAATAAGCGCCGTCTGCCAGTCGTGACAATGGATAACATCCGGTACAAACCCATCAAGGCTGGAGAGAGAAGCTACGGCTCTGCTGAAAAAGGAGAATCTGGCAGCATTATCATCCCAGGAGGTATCAGGTGTTGGGCCGTAAATACCCTTTCTCTTGAAATACTCATCTTTGGCAACCAGAAATACTGTTACTCCTGCAATCTCAGTTCGGGCAAGCCCAAAAGTCTCTTCAAGAAATGTTTTCTGGGGAGCAATCCATTGAATCGTTAAGCCTTCAGTTACGATATCACTGTAATAAGGAATGATCACCGAAGATTCAACGCCATCAGTTTTGTTAAGAGCATGAGGAAGGGCACCAACCACAGAGCTCAGTCCTCCTGTACTGATCAGGGGGTAAACCTCCGACGCTGCATGAAGAATTCTCATCTCTCTCCCCACTTCATTCTGATTAGCAGGATCGCCCCGCCAATAAGTACTGCGGCCAGAATGGCCATAAGAAGAAGTGCAGTGAGTTCACCCATGAAATCTGTTGCTTTGTCAAGCTCTGCTCCCAGCACATACCCGGCACCAACCATCAGCGCGTACCAAAAAACAACACTGATGGACGAATAGGTAATAACTGATGATTTCTTCATTCCCGAGGAAGCAGCAACAACAACAAGAAGCGATCTTATCCCGGGTATGAAACGGCTGAAGATCAAGATCCATGAACCGTGTTTGCTAAGAAGTTTCCTGGCTCTTTCGAAACCGTTCTTCCCCGAGGCTTTGATCACCAGAGCTTCCATTTTTTCCAGCTTTGAGCTTCTACCCATAGAGTCAAGGATGAATGTTGATGCCATGCATCCCAAGAACCCCGGGATAAGCAGAAGAAGGGCGGGAATATCTCTGCTGAATCCAAGACCGGATAAAGCAATGTATAGAACATCTCCTGGAAACGGAGGAAACAGAGTTTCTACAAAGGCGATCACACCCAGTAATGATGCATGCCAGATGTTGCTGATTCCCAGGAAGAATTGCCAGATGGTCTCTGTCACAAAGCCCTCCGTGCCAGTTGAGCAAGCACACTGCATCCCACACCTTTGCCCTGAGCGAGTTCACCGATTGTATTGGTTGTGGTTCCCTTTATCCAGATTCTTTCAACTGCTATCCCCACGATCTCTGAAAGCCTGTTCATGAGCATGTCTCTTACTGGTGTTATTTTAGGTCTCTCTCCAATAACTGTAACATCCAGCCTCTCAATCTCCCAGCCTGCGGTCCTGACTTTCTCTACACATATGGAGAGAAGGTGAGAACTGTCAGCATCTTTCCACTCAGATCCCGCCGGAGGAAACAGAGTTCCAATATCACCAAGCCTGGAAGCGGATAGAATGGCATCAGCAACAGCGTGCAAAACCACATCTCCGTCCGAGTGCCCCATTAAGCCTTCAGTTTCCGAAAGCCTGCACCCGCAGAATAAAAGAGGTCTTCCAGACTCAAAGGGGTGAAAGTCAAGACCGGTACCTAAGACCCTCACTGATCTGTCCATGAGAAATGAAAGCAATTCAGCGTCTTCCCTGTCTGTAAGCTTGATGTTTTTTCTGGTTCCTGCAACAGTTGTAACCACCTCTCCAGCAACCTCAAAAGCAGATGCCTCATCGGTGATGTCACCAGCACCCTCAAGAACTTCAATAAGCTTTTCCAGCTGAAATCCCTGAGGAGTCTGACTCAAACCTAATTCCTCTCTGTTCACGGTTTCCATCACAACATCTCCATCAATTCTTTTCACCGTATCACGAACAGGAATAACAGGTATCACAGCAACATTCTTCAAGGTTGCATCCATCACGCGCTTTATACACTCCATGCCGGGAAGAGGTCGTGCTCCATCGTGGATCATGACATGTGTAACTCCCTGAGAGTGCAGAAAGTGCAGTCCGTTCATAACTGAATCCTGCCTCCTGCTTCCCCCTGAGACTGTGTTCAGCCATGATGGAGGTTCCCACCACACTCGCCAGTGATCACCTGGAGGTGTCACCACCACAAGATGATTCACCAGAGACTTGAAAGCTCTTACAGAATGACTGATCACACTCTCACCGGCAAGCTGGGTGAACTGCTTGGGAATATCTCCACCGAACCGGGTTCCGGTTCCTGCAGCTACGATAACCACACCCCAATCAGGAGTCCTGGGCATTTTCCCCGTTACCTTCTGATGCTACCTTACCAAAAACCATAGTTCCACCCTTGGCGCGGAATGTTGTATGAGTAGTAACCTGAGTCTCTTTACCGATGAGATCTCCTGCTTCATCAACCACAACCATTGTTCCGTCAGAAAGGAACCCTACTCCCTGTGTTGAGGTTCTTCCTTTCTTCTGAATTCTCACAGTGAATGAATCTCCCGGCAGTACAACTTCTCTAGATGCAGGTCCCACGTCAGAAAGCCGGATGACCCTGATACCCTCGCGCTCTGCGGTGTCAGCCATTTCCACATCACCGGTAAGAAGACAGACCTTCTCTTCGCGAAGCCATTTAAGCATCCTGTGCTTTTCTCTCTCTCCCTCGCCAAAATCATGGTATCCCATGAGGCCACCGGATTTCCCAACGGCTTCTTCAAGTCTTTGGATTGTCTCAGTTGCCCTTCTTGCTCTTCCTCTTTTAACGATGTTCCGGCCTTTCTGCATCTCATCAATGTTGTGTTTCACAGACAACGGAATTGAGAATGGTCCGGGTAAAAGCCCGGCAAGAGAAAGATCAGCAACTCTTCCATCCACTGCTGCGGAAAGATCAACAAGAACAGGCATGTTCCACCGAGGACCAGTCTCCTCCTCAATGCTGATCAATTGAAGTTTTCTTCCTTTGTTAACGGCAACTACTGCGAAGACATATGCAAATGCCACTGGAATAAGTACCAGCAGATCCGACCAGGATGATTTCCATGTATCGTCATGAATTCCAATTTTGAGAATTAGAACAAGCAGAATTCCAATTACGAGACCAATTGTGGAGCCAGCAGTGACATACACAAGCTTATCAGCTGAGACCTTAACTATCATCCGCTCAAGGATAGCTGCAATTATTCCAATTCCCAGTCCGATGAAGCCCACCATAAGACTGCCTGAAGCCAGGGATCCTGCAAGGCCGAGGGCGAGAATGAATAGAATACGCACTTCCCAGCCTTTCTTTAACTTAACCATTCTTCTCCTTTTTCCACCAGAAGCCCTGAAATAGCAGCAGAAAGTGTGCTGAATCTGAATTTAGCTCCGGTGTTTTCTGTTTTTTCACGGGCACAGGCCAGGTTGGTAAATCCAAGGTTGCCTGATTCCGCAAGTCTTCTGTCAATTCCGGCCACGGGTCTGATCTCGCCACCGAGACCAACTTCCCCGCTCAATGCCGTGTCTTTTTTTAGCGGTCTTTCCAGTCGACTGGATGCAACCGCAAGGCAAACAGCCATATCTGCGCCGGGATCCACAATACTGAATCCCCCGGCCACATTCACATAAACATCCTGATTCCCCAATTCAATGCCACACCTTCTTTCCAGAACTGCAAGCAGCATTGCAAGCCTTCCGGAGTCGAAGCCGGTGGCTTTTCTCTGGGGAAAACCGTAGTGAGTGGTACTGGTCAAAGCCTGTATCTCCACCAGAAAGGGTCTTGTTCCTTCCATAATGGCAGCCACAGCTGAACCTGCACCGAGCCCTCCGTCTCTCTGAAGGAAATAGCCGGATGCATCTGCCACTTCCCTCAACCCTTTCTCCTTCATCTCAAAAACACCCAGCTCACTGGTAGAGCCAAATCTGTTCTTAACCGCTCTGAGAAGTCTGAACTGGTGAAATGAATCACCTTCAAAGCTCACAACAGCATCAACAAGATGTTCCAGAACTTTAGGCCCAGCAATGGACCCCTCTTTGGTAACATGTCCGATAACAAAAACTGTTAGTTCCCTTGGCTTGGCCAGGTTAACAAGGCTGGAAGCGCATTGTCTCACCTGAGAGACAGAACCTGCCGCACTTGAAAGCTGATCTGTGTGAAGGGTTTGTATGGAATCAACTATAAGCACCTGGTAATTATCCGCCTCGATCTTCTTCTCCACGGTGGCAAGATCAGTGGTTGGAAGAAGCATAAGACCGGCAGATGGTGTTCCCACTCTTCTTGCCCTGTCTGCAACCTGCCCTGGAGACTCTTCACCGGTGGCATACAGAACCTTAAGCCCCTTCTCCGCCATGTTCATTGCAGCCTGTATCATCAGAGTACTCTTTCCGATACCTGGCTGGCCACCTATGAGAATTACAGATCCTTTGAAAGCTCCACCACCAAGAACTCTATCAAACTCACCTATGTGGGTGGAAATCCTTTCTCCATTCTCAACATTAACATCAACAATACTGATTGCGTCAACTTTTGCTAAATACTCAGACTGGGAAGATCGTGATGTTTTTTCAACCAGTTCCTCCACCATGGTATTCCAACTGCCGCAATGGGAGCATTTTCCCGCCCATACAGGAGATTCTCCCCCGCATTCAGTACAGAAAAAAACTGATCTCGGTTTCTTTCCTGCCATTAAAATCCGTCGTCCTGCATATCATCAGGATAAAAAGTGGTGGTGGAAGCATTGAAGATAAGTCTGATATCGCCTCTCTGACCCTTTCTCTGCTTAGCAATTTTAAGAAGAATTCGCCTGAGTCCACCCTGGGCACGGTCATCCTCTTTTCCCGAATCGGCATTCTCGTCATGAAGGAACATTACAAGATCCGCGTCCTGCTCAATTGCTCCGGAATCACGAAGATCACTCAACCTCGGTGGTCCCTCTCGTTTTGCAGCACCTCTGCTAAGTTGCGACAGGACCATTACAGGCACTTTCAAATCTTTTGCAAGACCCTTCAGATCCGAAGAGTTCTTTGCCACTTTAAGTTGATGGTTCTCCACTCCGTCATCTCCCTGCATAAGCTGCAGGTAATCCACAAAGACCGCAGAGATCCCGTTCTTTTCTCGTTGAGCAAGTCTCCTTGTTTTCGCTCTGATCTCCGCAGAAGAGATTGAAGGTGTATCGTCAATAAAGATGGGAAGCTCGCTGAGAGTTAATGCAGCTTTGTCCAGATCATCAAAAAAATGATCAGCCAGTGTGCCATCTACAATAGCTTGGATGCCCACGCCCGCCATAGAACTGACCATCCTCTGAGTTAACTGTTCCGCAGTCATTTCAAGGCTGAAAAATACAACTGCACCCGTTGCCTGTTCTGCTATGTTGCGAGCCATGTTCAAGGCAAGACTGGTTTTTCCCACACCGGGTCTTGCGGCTATTACATTCATCTCACCGGGGTGAAAACCTGTAGTCATTCTGTCCAGAGGCTCAAGCCCGGTGGACAGGCCTGTAACACCATCCTTTGCATCTCGCATGGTTCTGAATGTATTAATGGCTTCAGCAGTAAGTTCACCAACCTTGAAAAAGTCCTTTTGCGAAGAAGTTGTGCCAATGTCAAACATCTTCTGACTGATATCATCAAGAAGTTCAGTTGCATTCACATTGGTTGAAAAAACCTTGTCCATGCCCTGACTGGCAATGGACAGAAACTGCCTCAGTAAAGATCCGTCTTTTACAATCCTGCTGTAGCTGAGAACATTTGAAAGAAAAGGCAGGTCATCGGTTATACCTGCAATGTACTCCAGACCACCAGCTTCATCCAGCTCTCCCACTCTATCCAGTTCGTTTGTAACGGTTACCAGATCAATTGGTTCACCTCTGGAGTCGATGGATTTTGAAGCAAGGAAAATTCTACGATGCCTGTTGTCAAAGAAATCACTTTCCGACAGCATTGCAAATATCTCAATGGCAATTACTGAATCAAGAAGAATACCGGCAAGAACAGCTTTCTCAGCCTCTGCGCTCCAGGGTTGTTTACGACCTTCAGTCATTACTTTTCTCCCGATTCCCGAGGCAGTCCAGCCTCTCCCATGAAGGATTTCAGTCTTTTCATATCTTCCCAGACCGGTCTTTTCAGTGCAGGAGATCTAAGAAGTGCAGCAGGATGATATGTGACCAGAACCGGTGTATCCATATAGCTGTGAAATTCTCCTCTAAGCAAGCCAATCCCCGTTCGTGTGTTAAGCAGTGTTCTTGCAGCACTGGCTCCAAGTGCAATGATAACTCCCGGTTTCATTATTTCAATCTGCTGCTCCAGAAATTTACTGCAGATCTCTGATTCAGAAGAGGATGGCGCTCTGTTATTGGGAGGTCTGCATTTAACAATGTTTGCTATGAACAAATTCTCACGGTTCAGATCAATGGATGCAAGGATCTTATCAAGCAGTTTTCCTGATCGCCCCACAAAGGGTCTCCCGGTTTCATCCTCAGTAGCGCCCGGGCCTTCCCCAACTACGAGTATCCCGGCCTCTGAATTTCCTTCTCCAAAAACAATGTTTTTTCTGGTTGAGCCAAGAGGGCACTTCATGCACCCGGAAAGCTCTTCCTCAAGCGCAGCCATTTTCCCCGGTATTCCCTCAGGAATTACAATCTGCTCTTCTGCAACTTTTGTTTTAATCCACTCCGGCAGCACAAACAGCTGATCTACACCGAAACTCGCAACGGCCGCCCAGAACGGGTCCACTGTCTTACCCATTTTTTTCGCTCTCTATTTCCCGTCCCAGAGCGGCTGCTATCCCGAAAGCAACAAACTTCTTTGAGCCGAAAGGTATCTCAATGCTTTTCTCACTGGAAGCAAAAAGAAGAGTTCCAGTATTGCATGCTGTTTCCATACCCGCTTCAGGCTTATCACCCATGTTCAGAAAAATAGCGAATGCTCCTTTTCTCTTCATTTTCAAACGTGCTCTTTCAATAGCATTTTCTCCGAATTCCAGTGCAAAGGACAACACCGGACAAGAGCAATCCAGGGAAGCTGTAACATCCGGAGTCGGTTCAAGGGTCAGCAAAACATTCCCGTCTCCTCTTTTCAGTTTACCTGAAACAGTGGTTGATGGAGAATAGTCTGCTACTGCCGCAGCCATAACAAGCAGATCTGCGTCAACTGTTTCCTCCTGGAGAGCTGAAAGCATATCACTGGCACTTTCGACCTTAACAAGTCGAACAGGGCCAGGCGGTTCCATATTGAAGGCAGGACCGCTCACTAGAATTACCTCGGCACCAGCAGCAAGAAAAGCCTTGGCAAGAGAAACTCCCATGAGACCACTGGAACGATTGGAAACAAATCTGACCTGGTCAATCATCTCCCGGGTAGGACCTGATGAAACAACAACCCGCTTACCCTCCCAGAAGCTGAGACCGTTCATATAGCCACTGTGATAATCAAGTGCCTGGACAGGCCAGCCAATGTTAAGAAGTTTCATCTTCTCTGCAAGAAAAATACTTTCGACCTGCTGTTTAGCCTTTTCCAGTACATCATTGCATATGAAATAATCAAACACACCCATGAATGACACCTCACCGGATGCTGCCAGCATCCGCTTCTCAACTGTCTTACCGGAATCTGTTTTCCTCTGTTCAAGACGATCTCGAAGTACATCACTGCTTGCAGGCAATACAAAAATAAGTACAGCAGATGGCATTACCTCTTTTATCTGAACCGCTCCCTGTACATCAATATCCAGGATAACGCTGTTGCCGCAAGCCATCTGGTTCCGTACCCAGGAACTCTCGGTTCCATATCTGTTTCCATGTACATGAGCCCACTCAAGGAAGTAGGAATTCTCAATTCGGCGGGAGAATTCTTCGTCATCCACAAAAAAGTAGTCTTCTCCGTGAATCTCTTCTCCCCGGGAAGCTCGGGTTGTTGTAGAGACAGAAAAATCAGCGCCCTTGTGGTTATCAACCAGATAATGGGCAAGAGTTGTCTTGCCTGCGCCGGAAGGCCCGGCCAGAACAAAGAGCATCCCGCTACTGAACATTAGTAACCTGCTCCCGAAGACCACCCAGAATATCCTTCATCTCGATGACCTGATGTACAGCTTCAGAATTGTCTACTTTTGAACCCATTGTATTCAGCTCTCTGTGCATCTCCTGCAGAATAAAGCCCAGCTTCCTGCCGCAGCCATTATCTTCCAGAACGGCAAGGCCGGACTGAACATGTGCTGCAAGCCTCTGGTACTCCTCTGATATGTCTATTCTGTCAGACAGCAGAGCCATTTCCTGTGCAAGTCTGTTCTCATCCACAACAGCATCTCCCAGCAGTTCAGAAATTCTTTTCTTCCGCTCTGAAAAAATATGAGTAACCCTCTCTCCGTGTGCATCGGCAACCGGTACGGATAGCTCTCCAATCCGTTTCAGATTCTCAGCAAACATCAGAGCAAGACCATTGCCCTCTTCACGCCTTGAGAGCAGCAGCCCCTGAAATGCCTCCTCTACAGCAGACTGCAGGTTTTCATCGAAACCTGTTCCGGCAGAAGGATCTGGTATTCGCATGATACCTGACAGTGTAACAAGTCTGAATGCATCAGGGCTAGAGGTAAGGAAAAATTCCTTCGCCAGTTTGTCAGCCCCTTCAAGATAAGCTCTGGCCAGAGTGATATCAGGTTCGGGTAAAGCTCCGCCGGAATCTGAGTCTACGGAAACATTAACATCTATTCTACCCCTTGAAAAAAGCTCTTTTCCGCGCTTGTAAAGCGCCTCCTCCAGATGGGCGGCCTCTCGAGGCATCCTGAAGAACAATCCAAGCCCCTTGTTGTTTACCGACTTAACAAGGACAGTAATTCTGTATTTATCAATAACTTGCGACCCATTTCCAAACCCGGTCATCGATTCCATAAAAAAATATTCCCCTCGGTGAGATTGGTTCTGCACATATCTTATTATCTATAGAGCCGAGTCGATTGTCCACTGAAACCGGGTAACAGATTGTAACAGCTTGACTATGCACATCTAAAAATGTGATACTCTCGTTAAGGGGATGAATATGACAGAAAAACAACCGGAAAAAAACAGACCTGTAGAATTTGAAGAGAAACGCCGTGAACAAATGAAAATACTGTCTCTATTTGGAACAGTTGAGTTCGACCCAGATTACGATTATAAGAAACAACGGCAGCTGGATAAAACGATTCTCACTCAAGAAGAAAAATAATGGAAGGCATATACTACAGCGCCCTGCGACCTCTCATAGAGCGGAAAATAAAGAACCGTACATGCGGATCAGTTGGAATGACATCGTCATCGACTCTCTCCCTGGGGTTCGGCATCGGATGGCTGCACCTTCATGCGAAGCCTGACTCGCCGGGGCTCTGGTGGACTGACAAAGCATCCACAATACCACCCGACTCTCCATCCTGGGAACACCACCTGAAGGGCGCCCCTGTGGAAAGGGTGATTCAGCAGGGTGTGGACAGGGTAATTGAGATACACTTCGCCAGCAGAAGCCCATATGACGCCGGCGGCATCAGGCTGATCTTTGAGGGTACCGGTAGAAATGCCAACATCGTACTTGTAAGACAGACAGACAACAGAATTCTTGCCTGTCTCAGAAAAGTTCTTTCCGGAGTTAACCGGTTCAGAGCAATATCCCCCGGAGTTATCTACAAATCTCCCCCGTCATCAGGGTTTCCACCGGAGGAATGGGGTTCTGAAAAAGTACAGGAGCTCTTTCAGGCAAACGTCACACCAAGAGTTCTCTACCAGAACCTGGAAGGAGTCGGCCCGGCTTCAGCCAGATCTATTATTGCCAATCGCGGCACTGTATCGGAAACTGTTAAAGAACTGGGTAAGCAACTTATAGATGAGAGTTTCACCCCATGGCAGACTCAGTTCGGCAGAGTTCCGGTATGCCTGGGAGACGGGCGAAAAATAGAGAATCCGCTTGCCCCACCGGAAAGATCAGAAACCGGCAGTAAAAAGGAAGAATACCGCCCCTCGAGAACGCAACTGGGTACTATTCTTAAGAAAAGACTATCCGCAGAGAAGAAAAAAACAAGAAGTTCGCAGCGATCTCTTGACCGCCTTGCCAGCCCCGATGAGCTTCGAAACTGGGGTAACCTGATTCTCACCCACAAAAAAGACCTGAGAAAGGGAATGAAGGAAGTCACTCTTGAAGACTGGGAAGGCCTGGAGATTAGAATAAAGTTGAAAGAAGCCTTGAATCCCATGGAAAACGCTAACAAGTACTTCAGAAAAGCTGGAAAAATCCACCTGGAGAAAAACCGGCTTGAAGAACGAATTCTTGCTCTGACAAAGCGTACAGCCAGTCTTGAAGGCATACAAGACCGACTTGATTCTATCAGTGATGAGGAAGTAACAAAGCATCTTACTGAACTTGGAAAACCGGAGAAGAAGGTAACAGGTGCCCCGCTTGAATACATCCTTGAAGGAGGATGGCGTTGCCTGGTTGGCAGGAATGCAAAGCAGAATGATAACCTCACGTTCAAGATCGCAGGCAGGGAAGATATCTGGCTTCATGCCCGGGGCGTAGCCGGAGCCCATGTGATCCTCAAACGCGATGGCAGAGCAGACAACCCCAGCACGGCTGTTATGGATCAGGCTGCCCATATCGCAGCAAAGCACAGCACCACAAACGGAGTGGTTCCTGTTGACTGGACCCTGGCAAAATATGTAAGACGGATGAGGGGCGGAGGCCCGGGCCAGGTGGTCTATGTCAGAGAGAAAACCCTGTTTGCCGAAGCCTGACTGCACAAAAAGCGAACAGAATCAAAATCGGAATACTGATCACAGTAGACTCCGTTTACTCGTCTTCAAATATGGAAGAATAAGTTCCATGGTTGACAAGTGAATTATGAAATATCTAAATGGTGGCTGTTAACCACTAGGTCGGAGGTTCAAGTCCTCCTCGAGCCGCCAGAAAGCCCCTTGATTTTATCAGGGGCTTTTACATGTGCTTATTACGACATCATGCGTTCTTTGTACACATTTGACCGGTCCATATTGACACTATTCCGTCATAGTAAATTACTTTACTAAAATACCCTAATTCAAGAGGGAAAAACGGTGGAAAACATTCGGAGCACAGACAACAGTGTAAACTCCTGCAGGGAGTTTTTCACCGGAGTAAGCTGTTCCATTCCAGAAGCCGGTTCCGTCAGAGATCTCAACTGAAGAAACTTGTCTCCCCAGAAGATCAAACACTTTGAGAGTAGTAGTTTCATTCGTGGAAAGAATAAACTGAACACCTCCACAGGATGGGTTTGGTGAAGCCGTCAGCAGCACTACAGGAGGAGTCGTAGTGCCCTCACCCTCCACTCCAAGGTAATCGTGGTTAAACCAGCCAAAGGTAGGGTATCCACCAAGGACAGGTTCTGTCTCACCTTGACTGTAAATGATGTACAGATTGCCGTCAGCATCAACAACACCATCAATACCCTTCACATCCTCTGGATCCTCGTCACTGTAGTCATAAGCTATATGCCAGTCAACAAGAACATTTCCGTCTTCATCCATGAGAAGATTGAAAACCTTTTTCCTGCGATACGCGTCTGTCCAGCAAAGATAAAACTCTTCAGTTCCTGGCAGATTCCTGAGAATAAAATAAACGCCAACAGCCATATCCGGAAGAGAGTCCGACACTATTACTTTTTGATTTATAAGTCTGAGGCCGGATGTTTTGTCTAATTTCC
>JAOZRM010000369.1 GCA_029940175.1 Candidatus Sabulitectum sp.
AAGCTGAAACTAGAAAAGCCGACGCTCGGTACATTGCGCCGGTGTCTAAATACTCGAAATTTAACTCTGTTGCTATCCTCTTTGCAGTTGTGCTTTTACCGGAAGCAGCAGGGCCATCTACAGCTATTATTTCAGGCAGTCAAATTCACATCCCCTCTTTCAGATGGGCAAATATCTAAAGAAAGAGGCGTTTCGTCAAGTCCTGACTGCTCTTATCGGTCAAGCCTTACAATCTTGCATAGAGATGCTACTTCTTCCGGGGTGAGTACACGCCATTTACCCCGTTCAACGTCTTCAAGTCCTATGGGACCGAACCGAACCCTCTCAAGACCGATCAGTGGAATTCCGGAGAACTTTGACAGCCTCCTTACTTCTCTGTTCCGTCCTGTGGTAAGAACAACATTAAGAGTTTTAGCTCCTGTTTTCTCCACAGATTTGGGTTTAGAAAATTCTCGCGGGGCTATATAAACACCCTTGCGCATCTTTTCGATGGCTTCCCGCTCTGGAGGTTTGGCAAGGATCAGGGAATACTCTCGCTCCACGCGCCACTTTGGATGAGTGAGCCTGTAAACCAGTTCACCATCGTTACTCCAGAGTAAAAGTCCACCGGTTCTTATGTCCAGACGACCCACAGGAGCAGCACCTCTGGGCATTCCAACAGAAAGTTGAGATATTGGTCTTGCCGCACTCTCGTTCATGGTGGTTTCGTAACCTGATGGTTTATTCATCACTGCAACGAAAATTTCCGGGAGTGTTACAGAAGTGGAGTCCCACAATACCAGGTCTCCTTCTGATATCTTTTCCGCGGGATTGGTTACAAGGCGTCCATTTATTGTAACCATACCGTTCTTGATACCTGTATCACAGTTTCTTCTGCTTGCAATTCCCGATCTTGCTATAAAACGGTTAAGTCTCATGCCATGGGCATTTGCAGAAGCAGTCTTTTTCCCTTTAGATGATCTGGTCACTGTCCTCCCCCGATAACTCTGAAGCCATCCGCTCAATATCTTCTGCAGAGAGCTTCAACAAATTCTCTATCTCATCCATCCTGGGCAGATGCTCAAGATTGTTGAGACCAAAATACTCCAGGAATCGTGAA
Source organism: Candidatus Sabulitectum sp. (assembly GCA_029940175.1). Lineage (GTDB taxonomy): Bacteria > Fermentibacterota > Fermentibacteria > Fermentibacterales > JCC-6 > Sabulitectum. Next base: position 1,100 of record JAOZRM010000369.1, read on the forward strand.
GTTGTCCCGTAAAGAAGAGGTCTTCCCGGGGTCTCCTGTCGTCCTGCTATTGTTATCAGATCTCTCTCAAGGAGAGTTCTCATTGCACTGTCACTGTTCACACCGCGAACTGCTTCAATTTGAGCCCTGGTTGCAGGCTGGCGGTATGCTATCACAGCAAGTGTTTCGAGAGCTGCTCGTGAAAGCCGAGTGTGCCTTTTACCTTCAAACAACTGCCCTACTATAAAACCGAGATCAGGATCGGTAACAATCCTGTATCCACCGGCTAGTCTTGCAACCACCATGGCATGACCTCCAGAAGAAAGCTCTGCTTCGATCCGGATGATCGCCTGCTCTGCCGACTCTGTTCCACAACCGGTGAGTTCACAAACCCTGTTCAGAGTAACTGGTGACTCGGTGGCAACAAGAAGAGCTTCTATCTGCCTTGCCAGCTGATCAAGCATTCATTTCCCACCTTTC
>JAOZRM010000030.1:0-2447 GCA_029940175.1 Candidatus Sabulitectum sp.
GTATGCTCTGTCCAGCTTGTGCCGCTTCCATCAGTGTTCTCCCACCAAGTAATGTTATCAGCACCCCATGAAGCTCCAAGAACATCTGCATCACCATCGCCGTCTATGTCTGCGGAGTAAAGGGACCAAGCCCCACCGAAATCCCCTTCAATCGTATGTGCAATGGGTGGAATGGAACCATTTGACAACTCCAGTTTTCCCTCAGCGAAATCAATGCTACCTGAAGTCCAGTAGCCATTGCTCCAGTCTGAAACAGGCCCTTGAATACCTTGCTCCCCCGACCAGTCGGTCTGAGTTGCTGTGTCTGCTAAGGCTATGTAAACGAGCAATACCAATGCAAAAACAGAGCGCATAACATCCTCCTATGCATAATCGTAAAGTCTATTTAATTTGACCATTTGACCATAAGTCACACCAATGAAAATGACAAGAGAGAGATTCATGGAAATCCAAATAGTAAAGGTTTGTAAAAATTCCCGTATAACTGGGTTCTATTTACCTGACAGAGAAGGTTCTTGCAGGTACCCCGAACCGAATTCGAACTAAGGGAGCAAGAAAGGGGTTACCTGGGTGTGCGTACCAATCGAAACCCTAGAAAGCAATACCGAAAATCAGTATAACATGCATCCCTGGCTGCAGATCGACATCTTCGAGCTGCACTTGTTATGCTTCCTCCACGGCTAACCATGTTGGGGCCGGGATCATCGAGCCAGGGTGAACCATCATCAGGAGCTCCTGTGTAGTCTTCGTGATAGTAATCTTCACACCACTCCCATACATTCCCGCTCATATCATAGAGACCCCATGTATTAGGTTCAAGTTGAGCAGATTCCTCAGTAGTAGAACCTGAGTTGTGATTGAACCACCCGATCTGCTTCAGATTATCCTCGCTGTCTCCGGAATAGAATCTGGTTTCGGTTCCAGCCCTGCAGGCGTACTCCCACTCTGCTTCGCTGGGCAATCGGTAGGTGTATTCAGAATCCAGCTGGTTCAGTTTCTGAATGAATACCTGACACTCGTTCCATGACACAGATTCAACCGGGCTATTCGGATTGATGAATGTAGATGGATTGCTCCCCATGACTTCTTCCCACATTTTCTGACTGACTTCAGTGGTGAGCAGCTCAAAGGAATATGCTATCGTTACCTGATGAACAGGACCCTCATCAGCAAATCTACCCTCTTCATTTACAGGGCTGCCCATAAAGAAAGAGCCTGGTGGTATTTCAGCAAATTCCATGATTGAGAATACCTCACTCACAGCAGATGGATTACCACATCCTGTGATACAGAAAAGACCGGCTCCGATCAGTAACAGGTATTTCATTGTTTCCCTTCGGTGGACTATCATCTCGTGTCAAGGTATTCTATAGGAATCATACAAGGAAAAACAAAGGAGGGTTTAAAATGCGAAGAGGTTTTGGAATTGCTGGACTGATCTGTTCGGCAGCTGTGGCCTGCACAACAATTATAGTTACACCAGGCGCTTCAGAAGACGGGTCGATGTTTGTTACTCATTCCGATGATAACGAGATGTCCGATCAACGACTGGTTTATGTACCCGCTGCAGATCACGAACCTGGCTCGATGCGTCCGGTATATACTGCTGCCTGTGCCCTGGGTGAGTTCCCCGAATACAACAGCTTCTCTTATCCGCGTCTTGTCTGTGAAGAGCGGGGAGAAACCTACAATACACCAGGGTATCCGGTAAGCATCCCACTGGGTGAAATTCCTCAGGTAGAACACACATATGCGTATTTTGATGGTAGTTACGGTATAATGAACGAACACCAACTCATGATAGGTGAATGCACCTGTGGCGCGAAAATGCAGCTGAACCCGGAACCTGGCAAAAGAATCTTTTACTCTTCAGAACTATCCAGAGTTGCTCTTGAAAGATGTACTACAGCAAGAGAAGCAGTTGTTCTAATGGGAGAACTGATCGAGGAATACGGCTACTGGGGCACTGGAGAAACTTTACTTATCGGAGATCCTGAAGAGGCATGGGTTATGGAAATGTGTTGTGGAACCTCGGACAGCACCAGCGGCATCTGGGTTGCCCGGAAAGTGCCTGATGGTGAAGTCTTTGTTGCAGCTAATGAATTCAGGATCAGAGACATTTCATCAGATGAATCCGTTTTTCTGCACTCGTCCAATCTTTATGAAGAGTGTGAAGCACTTGGTTGGTGGAGTCCTGCTGATGGTGAAATGGACTGGCTTTCAACAGTAAGTCTCGGAGAATACAACCATCCCTACTACAGCCTTAGGAGAGTATGGAGGGTATTTACTTTTGTTGCTCCTTCTCTTGAACTAAGTCCCTGGGTGGAGGATGGTCTCACTCGATACTATCCATTCAGCATCAGGCCTGACCTGCCTCTGGCTCTTCGTGACGTGATGAGGCTTCATCGGGATCACTATGAAGGCACTCAATTCGATATGACTACCGG
>JAOZRM010000030.1:2457-7811 GCA_029940175.1 Candidatus Sabulitectum sp.
GATTTTATGGACCAACTGATGGCCGCGGAGATGTAAGCAACCCTGACAGGCCTCTCGAGGGCGCATGGGAAAGACCTCTCTCAGTTGATTACTGCGGTTATGTTTATGTGAATCAGGGAAGGTCATGGCTGCCCGACCCGATCGGCGGTATTACCTGGTTCGGACTGGACAAACCAAGTGAGACCTGCTTCGTGCCATTCTACTCGGGCGTCAGTGATCTGCCTGATGCTTATCAGACTTGCAACCCAGGTGTCTATTCCAGAGAGAGTGCCTGGTGGGCATTCAATTTTGTCGCCAACTGGGCTGCAGTAAAATACAGCTACATGAGACAAGATATAGAGGAAATACAGGAAGCAATAGAAGTACAGGAAATCGAGAAAATTGCAATCTCCGACATTCATGCTCTTGAGATATTCAACACTTCCGGAGCTGATGATTGTGCTGTATTCATTACTGACTTCTGTGGATCAAACGCTGACAGCGTTGTTTCAGCATGGTGGGCTTTTGCAGATATTATGATCGTCAAGTATGATGACGGGTATATCAACAGCCCTGGGCATCTGGCACACGAGGTTGGTTATTCGCAGCCCTGGCTTGATGAATCAGGATGGCAGGATGGGCCGATATCATATACTAACCGTCAGGAGAACTGATGAAAATTCCAAGTGAAATGATGGATATGTGCTCCGACAGAATGGTCACAATGCTCCCTTGTTGAGTCAGTATGGCTCTTCCGGGGGTTCCCCGGAGCAATCGAATAATTTTCGTCGAAGAACTAATTGGTCTGCTTCTTGAAGAGGGACTTGATGAAATCACAAAGAGTGAATACGACAGGTTATACAAAATGATCACAGAAGCAATGGATTCGATTACGCCTGTTCCTGAAGAGATCGAGGAAAAGGATACCGAAAAAAAACCGGGAGGATGTTGAGGTGGTAAAGAAGAGGGTCAGGTGACCCGGGAAGAAACCTGTTGTTAAACATCCGGTCCGAAGAACTCGATCTTCATATTTACCGGTGAAGTGCGTCCAGGTGGCATAGGCGGTATGCTTGCACTGTTCAGTGCATGAGTTACTGCCCTGTCGAAGCCGCTGTCGCCGCTTGCTCTTACCACTTCGTAGTTGTGGGAACCATCCAGATTCACAGTAAAACTAATTTGATAGCTCTGGGAAGGATTTACAGAGGTTCTGAAATTTCTTCTTATGGCACTGAATACTCTGCCCTCGTAGCTGGCGGGACCTGGTGCACCGCTGCCTGCTTCACCTTCTGATCCCACTCCAATAAATTCAGTATTCTGCTGTGGAGCCGTTTCCTCCTGCACCTCTTCAACAGGTTCTGGAATTACTTCCTCTACCTCCAGAACTTCAACCACCTCGGACTCCAGAGGATCCTCAATAACTTCTACTACCTCTATCTCTTCCTGTATTTCTTCCACGGGATCAGGAACTACTTCTTCAATGATCTCTGCCGGGCTCTCTCCGGTATCAAGTATGATCATTTCCACTGAGACAAACTCACCACCGCCTATGGGAATATCCGAATTTCTGTCACTTGCTATCAATCCAACCAGAATAAGGAGAAGAATAATTCCGGAATGGATACCAGCTGACAGATAGAAGTCGTTTTTTCTCCAGGGTCTGTGAGCCCTGGGCAGTTTCAGGAATGGATTATTCGATTCCACTCACTGACTCCTGAATAAGGCCAACATTAGAATATCCCCCTCGTCTGAGTTCAGTTAGTGCCCCTGCAAGAATAGCATACTGTACTTCACCATCTGCCCTTAAATATGCTTCAGATCTGCCGGAAGACAGTGCTGTCTCCGCAAGTGATGCGAGATCATCATGGGCCACAGTTTCTCCTGCAACAGACATGTTTCCAAGACCATCCATCTCAACCACCAGAGATGTGCCTGGATCCAGCCTTTGAATGATCTGTCCCTGATCTGTTGAGGGTGGAGTAACATCAGTACTTCTCTGCATAACTGGAGCGCTCAGCATAAAGATCACAAGCAGCACAAATGTAACATCCACAAGATTCGTCACATTTATGGAAGAGAACTGTTTGTACCTCTGTTGTATCATCAGATCGATCCTCTTCTACATACATCTACCAGCTCACTGAGGAACCTGTCCATCTCTCCTGCGAGATCATCAACTTTCCCAACGACATAATTATGAAACACATTGGCGGGGATCGCTGCCAGAAGACCTGCAACTGTTGTTGTAAGCGCCGCTGCTACCCCGGCTCCAACAGCACTGATATCTGCTACTCCTGCTTCTCGCATTGCAATAAAACTTGCAAGAACTCCCCAAACTGTTCCAAGCAGACCAAGGAGAGGGCTGACGCTGGTAACTGTGGCAAGAAAACCAATGTTTCTGCTTCTCTGTGCAAGATCCTCGCTTGCTTCTCTTTCAAGAGCACTGTGTAATATGGCAACTTCTTCCCGGTTGAGCGGTTCAGTTCGGCCCTGATCCTTTCGTCGACTCAGATACCTTCCTGCCTCAGTATACATTCTTGCCAATGGTCCCATATCAGTTGAACTCTTTACAAAATCTCCACCAGGAGGACGCCCGGTGGTTCTTAGTGCCTCCATGAATATTCTTGAAGCACTCATGATCCTGCGCAATTCCTTGAGTTTTGCAATAGCAACAGACCATGAACCTATTGATAGAAAAAGGATCAAGAGAAGGATAAATTTTGTAAAACCATCTGAACCCGCTACTGTTGACCAGACCTGACCCAGCATTCTATCTCTCTTTCAGTCTTGCTACGGCTTCAATTTCAACCATAGCGTCAAGTGGAAGTTTTGCTACCTGATAAGCTGCACGTGCAGGATAGGGTTCGCTGAAGAACTGGGCATATACATTGTTAACTACACTGAAATCATCCAGATCTGCCAGCAGAATTGTTGTTTTTACTATATCATCAAGAGAACTACCGGCCTCAATGAGTATATTCTCAATACTCTTGAGCGCCAGACGGGTCTGCTCTTCAACAGTTCCGCCAAGTTCCTTTTTCCTTGCATCCATCCCAAGCTGGCCACTGATAAATACAAGCGAGTTTGAAACAATCGCCTGACTGTAAGGCCCGACTGGTTCAGCGGCATCGCTGGATAATACTGCGACCTTGGATTTATTCTTCACACAATCCCCCCGTCACATCTGTTAAGCAATATACGTCACCGGATGTAATTCTGTTCCATTAGCTTTGCAGTGCAGTGTTCAGAGATTCAAATAGTTCTCTGACAGTATATGGTTTGGAGAGTGTTGCTTTAAAACCATATGAACTGTAATTCAGCATGATCTCGCTACCTGAAAATCCGCTGGACAGGATGCACACAGCATCCGGATCCGCCTTCAGAAGAAGTTCAAGTGCTTCAGCTCCGCCAATTCCTCCTTCTATTGTCAGATCCATGATAACAGCCTTGTACTGCTTCCCTTTTTCAATTGATTCTATGTACTTCATCACAGCAGCATTTCCATCTGAAACCACGTCTACACTGTAACCCAGAGTAAAAAGCATTCCGATTGCAGTTTGGGCCACGAAAGGATTATCGTCAAGTAGCAAAAGCCTTCCTGAGCCCAGTTCATCAGAAGAGAAAGACAGTGCTTTCTTCTGTGAATAATTTTTATCGATGACAGTAACAGGAGTAACTTCTCCTCTGGAAAATGACAGCATTTTGTCTGTAATTTCTCTTGCCTGCATGGTTCCGCTCTCAGCATTCTTAAGCAGTTCCTCCTGCAGGACTCCCGTAACATCCCCTTCTCTAAGAATACTCAGGGAACCCAGAATACCGGTAAGTATGTTATTTAAATCATGTGCTACTCGTCCGGAAAGAACTTTGAGAGTTCCAATTCCGGCATTATCTCGTTCAGAAACATCAAATATGGTGAGATAACAGAATGTCCCGCTCTTGTTGAATACACTATGAGCATGAATCACCACCTCGGAGATCATTCCTGAGGAATGATGAAAGCGGCTGATGAAGTAGTCTGTTTCTCTAGAACAAGGACGGGAACTATGACAATCAGTTTTAAGAAAAGTGGATAGATGTCTGCCCTTGATCTCTGCTGTTTCAAGCCCGATGAACTCACTGGCCAGATTGTTGCAGTCAATGATCTGACAGGAGTCATCCACCTGAATCACTGGAGAATTCTTATTGTCGAGAAACATCTTTACCTCATTCTCTCATATACGGTCTTTGAGCAGTCAGGGGGATTCTTCCCCATAAAAAACAACTGAGTAGGACTCAAAACCGGATTCACTATAAACAAATTTTCCGCTGAAGAACCTGTTGCCGTCAAGCCATTTCATAAAGATCCTGTCACCCTCCCATAGAGAAAGATCCATTAGATTTTCATCATCTATCCAGAAAAGATCTCCCTCATGGCAACTATCTTTCAAAATGCCTGAGAATTCGTCTGCGGTAAAAACATAAACATACCAATCCTCTTCACCATGAAAAGCAGGAAAGGTAAGAATTCCTCTTAACCACGGATTCTTCACCGCAAGTGATGTCTCCTCCATGACTTCTCTGATTACGCACTCTTCCGGAGTTTCCCCCGGTTCAATCTTGCCGCCGGGAGCATTCCACTTTCCGAAATGCATGTCCTCCGGTCTGGAGTTACGGTGCATCATCAGCGTTTTCCCATTTTTTCTTATGTAACATAATACTGCGAGTTTCATAGCTGCGAATATATTCTCCCAGAGCATTGGAACAAATAGACCGTAGCGGGGTTGAACAGTATGTTAAGTACCAGTGCAAAAAACACAACCAAAGGGGAAGAATGATTCTCGGCGTACTTCTTTTTCTGGTCTCTGTTCACGAGACAGACACTTTTGAGCCTTTTCCGTCAGGATATACCTGTTCCGAAATAGAAGATGTGATCAGTATATCTGTAGAACAGAACGAGGGCTTTTTCTCAGTTGCGCCTGGAGCTCCTTTTCTTCCTGTGGTTTCAAGAGTTTATATACTTCCGGGAAGATGCGAGATTCTTTCTGTCTCAGCCTCACTTGACCATCCTCTGTCAACAGAGACACTGCCTGCCCCTCTGGCCGGAGCTCCTGTTGTTCAACCTGTTGGTGAATCCACGGGTCAAATACTTGAAGCTGCAACCGGAAATCTCCTGATAGAAGACATGACTGTCACAGCTCATACCGGCCATATTTTAGATGCATATACCATAGTCTCATGCTCTGTAAATCCCTGGATTTACAATTCGGACACACGGGAACTGGGGCTTTCTCCTTCATGCACAGTAGAGTTGGAATGGATGAATATCCGGGTACAATCAGATTTATCACAGCGACAAATCGAGATGGTTAATTTCCGTACAGCATCTATTGCTGATAAGT
>JAOZRM010000030.1:7821-19707 GCA_029940175.1 Candidatus Sabulitectum sp.
ATGATAAGTATGATGTTTCTTTCGAACAAATTCCTGATATACCCGGGACAGATGCCGGCGTTGACTACCTGATAATCACCGGCGAGGATTTTATTACTGATGTAGTTTTACTCGAAAACCAGCTTGATGCAAAAGGAATCTCATTCCAAACCCTGACAGTTCAAGACATCAGCGGCAACTGGGATGGTATTGATATTCAGGAAGACATCAGAAACTGCATCAGGCACTATGCATTCAATGAAGGTACAACTTATGTGGCTCTTGCAGGAGATGAAACTGTCATTCCAACCAGAGATGTTTACACAGAGTGTGAAGGGTATATCGAGTTCGCACCTTCAGACCTTTATTATGCAGACCTTGATGGATCATGGGACGAAAATGGAAATGGTGTATACGGAGAGTGGGAAGACAGTCTTGATCTTTACTCAGACGTACTTCTTGGAAGGCTCCTCTTCTCCACCTCCACTGGTGCCAATGCGATCTTCGAAAAAAATGTCGCTTATGGCAATGTGAGCAGTTCGGAAACATGGTACGAACAAGCAGTGCTCTGCGGTGCAATGCTTTTCGATGACATTGGATATGTGGGTGCAAAAGGATGCGAAGTCATGGCACAGGAATTCCCTGAAGATTTCATTCTTACTAAATCATACGAGATAACAGTAGGTGACTATCCCGATACTTATTTCCCGGTTCTCTATTCCGGTGCTGGCTGGAATCACTACGCAGGCCACGGGAATGACAGGGGTGTATACTGGGGAGATATGACCGGTATTCTTTCGGTTTCAAGAATGAACGGTTTCAGCAATCCCGGTCGAGTCGGTATTCACAGTTCTATAGGCTGCCATGTAGGAGATTTTACAGATCCCGGTGTCTGCCTTCCCGACACTCTTTTGAGACTGCCTGATGGTGGTGGAGTAGCAGGCATGTTCAACACTTCCTGGGGATGGGAGGGTTACTGGCCGGAGATAGGCTCTTCAGAAAGGCTCTGCAATTTCACAGTGGAGCAGGTCTATCAGAACAAGGCCTCTTCACTGGGGCTTGCATTCACATCAGCAAAGGATCTTGAGATACCGAACATGACCGGTCCCTACGACAGGGTACTGCAATCGGTGCTTGCCTACTCCAGCTTCATGGATCCTTCTCTGGAAGTTCTGGGAGTAAGCAGTTTCGACCCCATGCCCCCTTCCCCATTCCAGGTTGTTATGCTCAGCACCAATCCGCATATCAATGGAGAACTCACCTTCAAGGTTACCGGCTTATCAAATGCATATGATGTTGCCATTTTCAATCTTGCTGGAAGGACGGTCAGTGAATCCGTGAGCCTTCCTCAGAATTCTCTGTACTCTGTTGATATTGGCTCTTTTCCAGTTGGCATCTATTTTGTCTCTGCCAGAGCACCCGGGGGAGCAACCGCTTCAGGAAGCTTTATTGTTCTGCGGTGATCTTTTCATGTCAGCAGCCAGAATACGCCTAATAGGGTTAAACTGCTCACAAGAGTAGTAACCAGTAGAAGTGCTGAAGCCAGGGATGCATCGCCGCCGTAACGCCTGAGAAAGACCACGCCAAGAACCGCAGGCGGCATAGCAGCCATGAGAACAAGAATCTCCCTCCAGAGCTCTGGAAAGCCAAACCATGTGGCAAGATGCCCTGCCAGAAGTGGCTTCAATATCAGTTTAAGCAGAATTACGATCCCCAAAGGAATCAGGATCGCTCGAACAGTTGGCTTCTTGTACATCAGCCCAACTGACAGGATAGCAAGAGGGGTCAGAGCTGCTGCCAGAATTGACCCCAGTCTGAATAATGGAGCAAGATACACATTTTCCTCCCCCGGAATATTCAGGATACCCCAGAGCAGTCCTGCGATCAGTGCGAAAAATACCGGGGACCGAAAAAAACCAAGGGATGCTTTCCAATCGGATCTCCCTGGTCTTTTTGAGCCGAAATATGCCGCCAGGATGGGACCTAGAATAAATATCGGATAGCCAACACCAATCTCCGAAATAAGAACCGCTTCACTGAGAGCCTCCGGAGTATTGGGAAACATCTGGAGAACAATGGAATATCCCAGAAAGGTGGAGGAGCCAAATGCTGAACAGAATACAATGGCTCCTGTCTGAGCCCTGCTGAATTTCATGGCATAACTGATGAACCAGGCAAGAGCGATAAACAAGAGTTCGAGTCCCAGCATAGCAATTGCAGGCTCTAACTGATCCAGCTTAATGCTCTGCTTTGCAAGGCTGATAAATACAATAGCAGGCAGAAATACATCTGTAACAATTCTAGCCAGGGTCAGGGAATCTTCCTCTTTGAGAACGTTTTTGGCCTTCAAGATCATGGCAATCACATAGATCATCACAATAACAAGAATAGCATTTACCAGATGATGAAACTCATGCATAATTGCTACCTTCATTCTTCAGAATGTCAGTCCTTACCTGATCCCTCCGGATTCAAAGACAGAAACACATACCCGGATTTCCTGCAGGAAAAGGCAAGAAGTTCCTTCTTTTCTCCAAGTTTAACACCAAAATAGATCGGCCAGGCAATGCGCCATTTTGACTCAGGTGATCTCTAACGAGTTCAACTGATCTGCACCTGGGGCAGCAGTTGGTATCTGTAGACACTTTGTATCCTTATTCTTTAAGGTGGCAGGAACCAGTGTAAATCCTAAGCAATACCAGTTAAGACTGCAATTGCTATCTCCTGCACTTGACAAAAGCAAAAAGTCAATTAGGTTTGCAACACAAACTTGTATGCATCACACACTCATTTGCGGAGGAACTATGAAAGCAATAGAACGACAGGTTTACCGGGCAGCCTATCAGGATGGTCTTCTTGAAACATTCCTCGGAGGATACCTTTTCATATTTGGATCATTAATGGTTGCGAAGCCGGGAATGGCATCATTCTCCGCTTTAACTGTCTTTGTGATTCGCCCCCTATTCACGAAAGTGAAAAATCGTTACACCTATCCGAGGGTTGGATATGTTAAGCTGCCTCAGGAAAATGAATCAGCTGGAAAGGAAATCGGGTTAACTGCAATTCTATTTATTGTCATACTTGTTGCTTCTCTGATCGTACTTTCTGCTCTCATGGGCAACGAATCCGGGAAGGAATTCTGGTTCAGATGGTTTCTCCCCGTGTTAGCCAGTATCCTGTTCTCATTTGGCCCTCTCTGGATGGGTCGTACATACGGACTGAAAAGAGCCTACTTCATCGCTGTGTTAATTCCCCTTCTAGGTATCAGCATGGCTATTACAGGCATCTTCACAGGATATGCCGCAGTGGGAGTGATCTGTCTCACAGGGGGATTCCTCTCTCTGGTGTCAGGAGTGATCATGTTCTCACGTTTCCTGAGGAAGTACCCAGTGGAAGAGGAGGTACTCAATGTCTCTGGACAATAAGAAAGACAAAGGAATTCAATCGGTTATTCAAATTGACAGACTTGTTCATGAACCGGCCAGAATGCTGATAATGGCAATTCTGCTCTCCGTGGAGAATGCAGATTTTCTTTTCCTTCTCAAACAGACTGGACTAACCCGCGGGAATCTGTCCTCGCATCTGAGCAAACTTGAAACTGCTGGTTACGTTAGCATAACAAAGGAATTCGTAGACAAAATTCCGCGGACTCTTCTCACTGCAACTGACGGAGGTAGTGATGCCTTTGAAAACTACCGCAGAAGAATGATAGGAATACTTGAAAACTGTTAAGTCTAATAAGCCGGGTAATGAAGACAAGAGATCATTCAGAAAGTGAGACGTATACAGGAGAGGGTCAATCGTAGGCCAGACATGATTTTTCGTCTGTTAGACACATCCTTGATAAGTTCCTGTGCTCCTGAAGACTCCCAGGTTCCCAGCTTCTCATGGGTAAGTAAATACTTCTGTGGGATTGGATGAGTCCCTGCATCATCCTCGGTCCGGATCAAAAAACACGCATAGTCAATTACATTGAATTGGGCAAAGGGAAGTTCATCAGACTGAGCAACAGTTACCGTGCTGGATTGATGTTTGGCCGGTGGTTTATTCGAGGCCTGAGCTGAGTTGAACCAGAAGTTTGTCAAGTTCTTTTTTTCGGGTCCATGCATCGGCCAGTGGATGGCGACTGATGGAACCGTCTTCCACTCCGATCATGCATGGGGCTGCATCATCAAGAAGTGCTTTCACAGCAGCGTAGCCAAGTTTAGTAGCGAGCATTCTGTCTGATGCGGTTGGGCTGCCTCCACGCTGGACATGCCCCAGCACAGTTACCCGGCTTTTCATTCCTGAGTGGGTTTCGATCTTCCTGGCAATATCGTAGGCATTGCCCTCTTCGTCACCTTCAGCAACAACAAGAATACTTGAAGTTCTTCCATTGTTATATCTGGTTTTAAGCTTCTTGCAGATCTCGGGAATACGAGTCACAGTTTCCGGTATGAGAATTTCCTCGGCACCGGCTCCGATTCCAACTTCCAGAGCGATAAAACCGGCATGTCTGCCCATAACTTCAACAATGAAAAGGCGATCGTGTGCTGCAGCGGTGTCCCTGACCTTGTCAATGGCTTCAAGAGCAGTGTTTACAGCAGTATCAAAACCGATAGTAAAATCACTTCCCCATATGTCGTTGTCTATTGTGGCAGGAGCTCCCACCACACGGATTCCGTGCTCCCTCTGAAGATCATTCGCCCCACGGAAGCTGCCATCTCCTCCAAAAACCACAAGGCCGTCTATCTTTCTCTTTCTGAGATTTTCTGCTGCCTTGATCCTTCCCTCGATCGTTCGAAATTCTTCACTTCTTGCAGAATGAAGAATAGTTCCTCCCCGTTGAAGGATGTTACTTACATCGGTGGAGCACATGAGGTAAAGATCGTCTTCGATCAACCCCTGATAACCACGTCTGACACCAAACACCGAAAGGCCACCGGTGAGTGCTGTCCTCACCGTGGCCCTTATTCCGGCGTTCATGCCCGGGGCGTCTCCGCCGCTGGTCAGAACTGCGATAGCTTTCAAGCGTCTTTACTTCCCGCTGTCAGCAGGGGAGTCAACAAGCTCGAGAATAACTGCTTCGGCCGCGTCTCCATGACGGGGGCCAAGCTTTATTATGCGGGTATAGCCACCTGGTCTGTCCGCATAGCGGGGACCAAGTTCATTGAATAACTTCTTCACTGCAACGGAGCCGTAAACCATACCGGCAACAAGTCTGCGTGAGTGAACAGTATCTTTCTTACCCTTTGTTATTATTCTCTCGGCCAGACTTCTGGTCGCCTTTGCTCTGGCATGACTGGTAACTACTCTTTCCTCAAGAAAAAGTGATGTTACCAGGTTACGGAGCATTCTGGTTCTGGCGTCCTTCTTTCTGCCCAGCTTGGGAGTTGTTTTTCTGTGGCGCATCGAAACTCCCGATCCTTTCTATGTTGCCAGTGAGCGACCATGAGCCTCCAGCAGTTCCTTGACTACATCCAAAGACGCAGCCCCGAAATTACGGAGTTCAAGAAGCTCATCGGCTGTCTTAGCTGCCAGCTGATCCATAGTAGCAATGCCACCGGCTGACAAAATCTTTACATACCTTTTAGAGAGGTCTGTATCGGCAAGATCCACATCCTCGGCTGCAGGTTCATCCACAACCACGGGAGTTTCTTCTACATCCTGCTCGTCTACCTCTACCATCTCTGAAACAGGTTCTTCAATACCGATACCAAGAATCAACTCAAAATGCTTTACAAGAATCTGTGCAGCATTCTCAATTCCCTCATTAGGGGTGATACTTCCATCGGTGGTTACTTCCATGTTGAGACGATCGAAATCAGTTCTATCTCCCACACGAGCACTCTCAACTTCAAAGTTAACCTTCTTAACAGGGCAGAACCAGGAGTCAACAAGTATGGTACCGATCTCGCGACCCTTGCCAGAGTTGTACCATTCATCCTGTGTTACAAAGCCTTTGCCTCTTTCAACATCAACCACAATATCGAGCTCGCCACTATCCTCTGTGATCTCGGCAATAACCTGATCCGGATTGGATATGGTGACTTCCTCTGGACACTCAAACGATGCACATGTATACACTCCGGGCTTATCAGCCCTCAGCGTAAGCTGAACAGTTTCATCACCATCATACCTGACAGAAAGTGATTTCACATTAAGAATGATATCTGGAACATCCTCCAGAACACCGTTGAGTACGCTGAACTCGTGCTCAGCACCCTTGATTGAAACGGAAACCGGTGCTGCTCCCTCCAGAGATGAAAGCATAACCCTGCGAAGAGCTGTACCAAGCGTCCTGCCGAACCCTCTTTCAAGAGCGGTAACAGTCATTCTACCGTAAGTATCTACTAGTGTATCCTGGTCCCACTCGATGATATCCGGCAGATGAAGTTTCATGAATTCCATCGTATCCCCCTGAACGCTGAAGTTTTCAGTTACTTGCCTCTGCGCCTTTTGTTAGGCCTGCATCCGTTATGAGGTATCCTGGTGATATCCTTAACGCCGGTTACTTCAAGGTCTGTTGACTGGAGAGCACGAACTGCCGCTTCTCTTCCAGAACCAGGTCCTCTAACCCATACTTCAACTTTTTTCAGTCCCGCTTCAAGAGCCTTTTCAGCCACCTGTACAGAAGCCTGACTTGCTGCAAATGCAGTACTCTTCCTTGTTCCTCGAACACCTGTCGTACCACCACTGGCCCAAGTGATCACATTTCCATTCCTGTCGGATATGGTGATCACTGTATTGTTGAAAGAAGACTTGATGTGGGCCACACCATTAATATCAGAAACTTTTGCTATCTTCTTGTTAACTCTGCGTCCTTTTGCTTTGGGCATGACTCACCTACCTTCTCTTTCCATGGCCGCGTTTCGGACCTTTTCGTGTCCTGGCGTTAGTGTGTGTACGTTGTCCTCTGACTGGAAGGTTCTTTCTGTGCCTGAGACCGCGATAACATCCGATATCCATGAGTCTCTTGCGGTTCATATTCACTTCTGTCCTGAGGGCACCCTCTACTTTATAGTCGTCTTCAATAACCTTACGGAGAGCCGCAACATCGGTTTCCGTAAGAGTATCAGTGCTTCTCTCAAAAGGAATTCCTGCTTTAACAAGAATCTTTTTTGAGGAAGTCATACCAATACCGTGAATGTATGGGAGCGCGTATACAACCATCTTGTTACGCGGCAGATCCACACCTGCTATTCTCGCCACTTCTTACCTCCGTTAATGCCGCCCGGCGGCTATCCCTGTCTCTGCTTGTGACGAGGATTGCGGGAACAAATAACAAATACTCTTCCCTCTCTCCGTACAATTCGACAGTGTTCGCAAATCTTTTTTACTGAACTGCGTACTTTCATTTTATTTACCTCACTTATACCTGTAAGTGATCCGTCCTCTGCTCAGATCATAAGGAGACAGTTCAACTGTCACCCTGTCACCGATCAGAATACGAATGTAGTGCATCCTCATCTTGCCTGACACATGACAGAGAACAACGTGTCCCTCCGGCTTATCAAGCTCAACGCGACACATGCTGTTTGGAAGAGTTTCAAGAACTGTTCCATCAACAACAATGCCCTGTTCTTTCGCCATCTTGTCCTCTCCATCCGGTCAAGGAAGTGCAAATATCTTTATAAAAGACTATGCCGTCAATATTTCCGGTGAATTACCGTTGATCATGATGGTATTCTCCGCATGTGCAGAGAGACTTCCATCATCGGTAACAACAGTCCAGCCGTCCTGCAAAATCCGTATTTTGGAAGCTCCGGCATTCACCATTGGTTCTATTGCCAGCAAAAGCCCGTTACTAAGCTTCATGCCTTTTCCCGCTTTGCCGTAGTTGGGAACTTGCGGTCTTTCGTGAAGTTTTTTACCAATTCCGTGACCCACCAGCTGGTGAACCACACTGAATCCATTTAACTCCACATAACTCTGTACAGCATATCCGATGTCTCCCACATGATTACCCTGAACAGCAGCTGCTATTCCCAGATTCCTTGCTTCGTAAGTAACTTCTACAAGTCTTCTGGTTTCCGGTGAAACAGATCCTACCATAACAGTATCTGCTGCATCACCATGGTAACCATTTTTGTAAGCTCCTACATCAATGCCCACAATATCTCCATCTTTCAAAACCCTGTCAGCAGATGGAATGCCATGCACTACCTCGCGATTAATAGAAATACAAATCGCAGCTGGATAACCGTTGTAGTTCAGGAATGAGGGAACTGCACCCTCCGACCTGATAATACTCCTTCCAAGTGCATTGATCTCCGCTGTCGTAACACCCGGCTGTATAAATTGTGCCAGTTCCGTAAGTACTTTTCTCACGATCCTGCACGATTCCCTAACCGCAGCTACATCTTTTTTCAGAGTAACTATTCCCATTCCCGGAGTGCCTTTGCAATTTTGCGCGTGACTTCCGCTGGGGAACCTGTTCCATTCACTCTGATGATTCTGTCAGAATAATACTGGATCAGGGGCTCGGTTTGCTTCCGGTAAACTTCGAACCGATGATGGATCACCGTCGGGGCATCATCCGCTCTCCTGTAATTCTCTACTTTATCCTGCCTCTTGGTTCGTCTGAGAATAAGCCTTTGCTCGGCCACCTCGATCGGAACATCAAGAAACAGTGCACAGGTTAACTCAGTACCCATGTTCTCCAAGTGTAGATCGAACATTTTTGCCTGTGCAATATTCCGCGGGTAGCCATCAACCAGAAATCTATTCAACCCTTCAATGGCCTTGAACAGAACGTAGTTGGCGGTGATGTCATCAACCAGACTACCCGCAGCAATTGTATCTCCGATCCTCCTGCCAATACGGGTACCATCCAGAACTTTCGCTCTGAACAACTCTCCCGTGGAGATATGGGTCAGGCTGTAACCTTTGGCCATCTCAGCTGCCTGAGTGCCCTTGCCCGATCCTGGAGAACCGAAAAATACTATTTTCATCGTCTACCGCGTATCCTTCCCTTGGCGAGGAATCCGTCATAGTGTCTCATGAGCAGGTGGGTCTCTATCTGTCTGAGTGTTTCAAGAGCCACACCCACAACGATAAGAAGACTGGTTCCACCGAACATGAAATTAAGACCCACATAACGCATCATTAACATGGGAAGCACCGCAACAGCAGCCAGGAAAAGTGCCCCTGGGAGAGTAACTCTCACAAGAACCTTCTCTATGTACTTTGCAGTACTCTTTCCAGGCTTGCGGCCGGGAATAAATCCACCCTGTTTCTTCATGTTGTCAGCCAGATCCTGCGGATTGAAGACCATGGCAGTGTACACATAAGCAAACAGAATGATCAGAGTGGTATATATTGTTATGTACAAAGCGCTTCCCGGTGCCATCCAAGTGTTAACCCATCCTGAAATGTCACTGCTTGGAAAGAACATTGCAAGAGTGGACGGGAACATCATGAATGACTGGGCGAAGATCACCGGAATAACACCGGCGGTGTTCAGCCTGAGAGGAATATGAGTGCTCTGTCCTCCGTAGACCTTTCTACCTCTGACCTGTTTCGCATACGACACAGGAATTCTTCTTTGTGCCTCAGTCATTATCACAACAAGCGTGATCACTACGAACATAAACGCAACCAGGAAGATTCCAGTGATAAAACTGGTCTGCTGGAGAACAAAAATGTCTCTGTACAAAGTGCTTATGTCAGAAGGAATTCTACCCACAATACCGGCGAAAATGATAAGACTGATGCCGTTACCAATGCCGCGCTCACCAATACGCTCACCAAGCCACATCACAAAGATGGTTCCGGTAACAAGCGTAATAACGGTTTGTATTGTAAATGCTATGCCCGGGTTTGGAACCACACCAGGCACCTGGGAATTCATGCTCGCAATGTACTGACTGATTCCAAGACCCTGTATGGTTGCAAGAAGAACCGTTCCATACCTGGTGATCTCAGTCATCTTCTGTCGACCGGCTTCTCCCTCTTTCTTCAATTTCTCGAAGTAGGGAAGAACCGATCCCAGAAGCTGTACAATAATGGAGGCAGAAATGTAAGGCATGATCCCAAGAGCAAAAATACTTGCTCTTCGAAGCGCTCCACCCACAAAAAGGTCGAACATGCCCATAACTCCGCCACCACTGGAAAATGCCTCCTGCAGAGCGTGGCTGTTGATACCGGGTACCGGGATAAAACCACCAAGGCGGTAAATCGCCAGTAACCCGAACGTATAGAAAATCTTTTTCCGAAGCTCCGGGATCTTCATTACGTTGTCAAAGCCGCGCATCAGCTAAGCACCTCCACTGTACCTCCGGCTTCGGTGATAGCTTTTTCAGCACTAGCAGTGTACGCATCAGCACACACTGTAAGACTGTGTTCAAGCTGTCCGTGACCGAGGATTTTTACCGGCCTGATCCTTGAAGAGATCAAACCAGCTTCTTTAAGCATATCCGGTGTAATTACTGAGTCTTTCTCAAACCGGTTAAGCATGCTGATATTTACTACCTGGTACTTGGTCGCATGACGGGCATTACTGAAACCCTTGTGTGTCATACGACGCTGAATGGGCATCTGCCCACCCTCGAACCAGGGATGTACTGTAGCTCTTGCTTTCTGTCCCTTGTGACCCTTACCGGCAGTTCCGCCGTTTCCAGTCCCAAGACCACAACCTCTACGCTTGCGGTTTTTCTTAGCGCCCTGTGCTGGACGAAGATGCTGGAGCCTTCTCATGCGTCCACCTCCTCTACCTTAAGAAGGTGCTTCACCTTGAAGATCATGCCACGGATCTGAGGTGTATCATTGTGTACTTTCGAAGAGTTCATCTTACCAAGCCCGAGAGCCTCAAGAGTTCTCTTCTGTATACTCTGACGTCCGATAGCACTTCTGACCTTAGTTACTTTGAGCTTTTTCTCAGCCATTAGCCTTGCTCCTCTCAGTAACTATTTTACGCCTTACAGAGCTGATGTGATCGATGGTAATAAGATCCTTCAAACCTGCCATTGTTGCTTTTGTCACGTTATGCGGGTTGTTTGATCCCTGTGCTTTAGTAAGCACATCCTTTACTCCGGCACACTCCATAATAGCACGCACGGCACTTCCTGCAATTACTCCGGTACCGGGGCTGGCTGGTCTTAAGAGGACCTTGCCCGCACCATAGTTACCGACAATAAGGTGAGGAAGAGTTCGATTATCAACAAGTGGCACCTTGATCATGGTTTTCTGAGCATTTTCCGTTGCTTTCCTGATTGATTCAGGAAGCTCTGTTGCCTTGCCCAGGCCAATGCCGACCCTTCCATTCTGATCGCCCACAGCAACGATAGCATTGAAACCAAAGGTTCTTCCACCTTTTGTAACCTTTGCGCATCTGTTCACTGTAATAAGCCTGTCAACTAGACCGGCTTCTTCGATAGCAGAAGGTCTGCGTTCTTTTTTCTGTCCCCTTTTGCCTCTGGAATCTTTTGAATTCCTTCCGCCTCTGGGATTTCTGTCGTTTCTCTCTGTCGTTTTTTCCATCAGTGCCCCCTAGAATACCAGTCCGCATTCGCGGACCTTCTCCGCCAGAGCTTTTACTCTGCCGTGATAGGGATGTCCACCTCTGTCAAACACCACGGTGTTGATTCCCTTTTGCTTTGCCAGTTCGGCAAGTTTTGCACCAAGTGCTTCCGCCATCTCGGTTTTTGTACCGCTGACTGAAGCCCTGAACTCTTTGGAATCCGTGGTAAGAGCAAGAAGGGTTTTTCCCTCTACATCATCAATCAAGCAGGCAATCATGTGCCTGAGAGATCTTCTAACGAAGAGTCTCGGCCGCTCAGATGTCCCGGAAACTTTCTTCCTGAGACGCCTGTGTCTGCGGGAGAGGCTTTCTCTTCTCGTCAATTTTGCCATTCTTACACCTCTCCTTTCTAAGTGACTACCGACTTGGCAGCCTTGCGCTTCACCTGCTGGTCGCTGTAGCGGAAT
>JAOZRM010000188.1 GCA_029940175.1 Candidatus Sabulitectum sp.
GGAAACACTTGCACACCAATGGGACGGTTCTTCCAGGATTATCATAACCACTGATCTTCAAGAAGCCGTTGATACGGTTCTGTCCGTTGCAGACCAGGGCGATTCAGTTCTTCTTTCCCCGGGATGTGCCAGTTTCGATCAATATTCCAATTTCGAGCAGCGCGGAGATCATTTCAAACAGCTTGTGCAGGCACTTAAATGACAAACTCTATCGCAACGGCCAGGAAAGTTCTCATTGGGTCAACAATCATCATTCTCGTCGTGGGAATCCTCGCAGTGGGCACAGCAAGCACCTTTTATTCACTGAAAGAGACCGGTTCAGATTTAACATACTTAAAAAGACATATCATAAGAGTGGTAATAGGGATAATTGCCTGCTTGGTGCTGTCAACCCGATCAGAGTTGTTTTTCAGACGAATCGCCCTGCCTGTGTACATCCTCAGTCTTCTTGCCATAATAGCTACTTTTCTCTTCCGAGACAGTCAATTTGCCCCGAGAATTAACGGCTCAGTGAGATGGCTTGACTTTGGTGTCAGAATTCTTCCATCGGACTTTATGAGATTTGGCTTTGTTCTTCTTGCCGGTCTTTTGATATCAAAAGGTTCTGTAGATATCAGAAGATTCAGAGGAGTTATTACAATAGCTTTACTTGCTCTGTTTCCAAGTTTACTCACAATGTTACAGCCGGATCTCTCAGGAACTGCATTTACCATCTTCGTTATGCTCATTGTTCTCTTTGTGGCTGGTGCAAGGTTCTCACACCTTGCTATTCTCATGACTGGCCTGATGCTGCTGGGATCATCAGTTGTGCTGATCAGGGGTGATTACCAGCTGGATAGAATTAAAGCTTCCCTCCAGGAGAATACTTTAGAGCAGGAAGATAACTATCAGACCCTTCAAGCAAGGATTACACTGGGCAGTGGCGGTTTCTGGGGGAGAGGCCTTGGACAGAGCAGGCAGAAGCGAGGTTTTCTTCCTGAAGCTCATACAGATTTTATTCTGGCCATCATTGGAGAGGAATCAGGTTTTCTTGGAACTTCAACTGTCATGCTTCTGTTTCTAATGCTTGTGAGCTCATCTCTCTGGATTGCACGAAGTGCCAATACCGCTTTTGATGCAGTTGTTGGTGGGGGTGCAACCGCTATTCTTCTCACCGGTGTGATCATACATACAATGGTGAACAGCGGAGTGATTCCTGTTACCGGCATGCCCCTTCCTCTTATATCCTGGGGGGGAACATCTATGGTGGTAAACCTTATCTGCATAGGAACAGTACTTTGCATCTCAAGGAGGTCCACAGGATGAGTAAAAAGCATCTGCTCATAGCTGGAGGTGGCACCGGTGGTCATATTGCACCGGCTCTAGCCATCGGTGAAAGAGCTTCCGGACACTTTACAGTTTCATACGCATGCACACCAAGACCCGTGGATGCATTGATGTATTCAGATCTGACAGAGACCGTTCATGTGATGAACCCTCCCAGGGTGGACAGGGGCATGAAGTTACTGCTTCCGTTCACTGCAGCGAAATCATTTTTTAAAGCAAGAACACTAATTAGATCCATAAAGGCTGATGTTGTTCTTGGAACTGGCGGGTACTCTTCTTTCTTTTCAATACTGGCAGCGCGGTCTCTCGGAGTGCCTGCGGCAATCTTTGACAGCAATGCCATACCCGGTCAAAGCAACAGGCTTGCGTCAAAATTTTGCAAAATCGCTTTTACAAGTCTTCCAGGTGGGGATAAGGGTTTGAGTTGTCCTTCCGTACGCACCGGCACACCGGTTTCGATAAAGATGAGACAGATACCTGTGTCAACAGCCAGAAAGTCATTAGGGATCAATGAGGATAGGTCTGTACTTCTTTTTCTGGGCGGCAGCCAGGGGGCAAAAGCAATTAACGACCTTGCTCTTGCTGCAAGCGGAGATGTTTCGATTCTTCTTCAATGCGGCAACAGGGATCATGAAAGAGTTCTTGATGAGTTGGATGGCAGGGAGAACATCGAAGTAAAGCCTTTCGTTCACGATCTTGCTCTCTGGTATTCAGCAGCAGATCTGGTTGTTGCCAGAGCTGGCGGACAGACGATTGCAGAGTTGTCAGCATTTGGCCTGCCTTCTGTGCTTATTCCATACCCATTTGCAGCAGAAGATCATCAAATGGCAAACGCACTCGCTGTTGATACTGCTGGCGGTGCACTTTGCAAGTCGCAAAAAGAGGCAGAATCCGGTGATTTCAGTCAGTTTCTTATTCAGTTGTTGAAGAATAGAAAAGAGCTTGAAGGCATGTCCGCGGCAGTAAGAACAATTTTCCCGGAGAACCCGGCAGAAAAAGTAGTTTCACATTTACTGGAGCTGTTGTAATGAATGTTCACATCATGGGAATATGTGGATCAGGTATGAGTGCTCTTGCAGGCTGGTACAGCGCACTTGGTAACAATGTGACCGGTTGCGACGGTGCGCCATTTTCCTACAAGGTAGCATCCTTGAAAAAACTGGGCATTTCCGTGGAATCAGGTCATTCGGTGACCCATCTGAGTGATGTCGACAGGCTTGTTTTCTCGGCGGCGATACCCCGGGATAATGTTGAGTTGACTGCAGCAAGAGAGCTTGGGATCACAACAATGCGCAGAAGTGAAGCCCTGGCTGAGCTTGCATCATCACATCAGGTTGTTTCAATTGCCGGTGCCCATGGAAAAACCACAACAACATCAATGGCAGGATGGATCGCTCAGGAAGCAGGATTTGACCCGACCGTGTTTATCGGCGGTAACATGAATTGCTGGAATGGCAACTTCAGACCCGGGGGCAAGCTTGCCATTATTGAGTCTGACGAGTTTGACAGAACATTTCTCCGGTTGACTCCCACACATGCTGCAGTAACCAGTTTTGCCCTTGAGCATCTTGAATGTTACGGTTCCCCTGAGGCTCTAGAGTGGGCGTTTCAGGCATTTCTCGAATCAGTCCTGCCCGGTGGTACTGTAATAGTCCCGGTGGAGAAGCCCGGTTTGGGATTCTGGGCAGAGAGAATCGGCCGAAAGATTCTTACATGTGGTCCCGGCGGTCAGATTGATGCCATGGTTGGCGAGTACAGTGGCTGGGGCGAAAAATACAGACTGTTTGGCTGCAATGGATTTCTTCCAGCGCCAGGACTTCACAATATCAGAAATGCACAGGTTGCAATTGCTCTTTCCATGGCATGTGGAATCTCACCGGACAGTGCAGTGGATGCTCTTGCAAGCTGGCCTGGAGTTTCAAGAAGACTGGAAAAGATCGGGGAGAG
This sequence comes from Candidatus Sabulitectum sp., assembly GCA_029940175.1. GTDB lineage: Bacteria > Fermentibacterota > Fermentibacteria > Fermentibacterales > JCC-6 > Sabulitectum. The sequence goes on from JAOZRM010000188.1 coordinate 3,274, forward strand.
TAACGGTACAACCATAGTAAGCGATTATGCCCATCATCCCGATGAGATCGCTGCTGCCTTGAGTTCGGTGAAAAAACTGGCAAATGGACCGGTGACGGTGGTGTTCCAGCCACATCTTCCATCCAGAACTTCTCTTCTGTACAGGGAAATGGGAAATGCTCTCAGAATTGCGGATAGATCATATGTACTCCCTGTTTTCCTGGCCAGGGAAGAGCCACTTCCAGGTGTGGACAGCAGTCTTGTGTGTGATGCCGCACGAAGGAGTGGTGCACACTGCAGCCAGATCACATTAAACCAGATAGAGGAATTACTGAAGTCGGCCACGGGTGGAGTACTGATATTTATGGGTGCAGGATCTGTTGACGGAGTGGCAAGAAGACTTCTTCTGGAGGTTGAGCGATGAAAAAAGGATTACACCTGACACTTGCTCTTCTTGTGATCACCGCGTTGCTTCTTCTTGGAATTAGATGGGCAGAGAGAGATGACAGACTGAATATTCTATTTGCAAGAATAGACAACTCCAGTCTTGTGGACTCTGTGGATATAGCTGAAGCGCTTCAGCCGTATTTCGGTACCTCGCTGCTGAAGCTTGATACAGATTCTCTTGAGTTAAGACTGCTTGCAATCGAAGGGGTTGATTCCGTTTCAGTGGTTATCTGCTATCCCGAAACACTTATTATTTCATTCGAGACAAGGAAACCGGCTGCAATTCTCGCCTACGGAACAGACTTGATTCCGGTAACTGTATCGGGAGATCATCTTCCTGTGAACTGGTACAGTGACACACTTCCGGTTGTGGTCATAGATGGATACCCTGACCATGAAGTTATTTCCTCTGCTCTCCGTCTTCTAATAAAGAGACAAGTGAATCACTCTGTCTCCTTTGAAGTCAGTAGCAGCGGGATCACATTAGAGGATAATGGCGTTCAGGTCATTCTCAACCCTGGGACGGCTGCAGAGAACTGGGTTCAGTGGCAGACAATCAAGACAATGATCACAGATCAGACAGATGAGGTTGATCTCAGATACGATAAACAGGCAGTGCTGAGATCTGCGGAGGAAACATGATAGAAAAGGGCATAGTTGCGGGGATTGATATAGGCTGTACCGGAGTGAGATGTGTTATTGCAGTGCAGGATGACAGCTCACCTCTGGAGATTGCCGGGGTAGGGATGGCTTCCTGCACAGGACACATACGCCATGGTGTTCTTGTGAATGCTTCCATTGCTGAAAAAGGAATAGTGCAGGCAGTGGAAGAAGCTGAACAGACCTGCGGTCTTGAAATAGAATCGGCCTTCGTGAACATCACAGGTCTCCATGTAAGAGGGATTCTAGCATCCGCCAACATGCAGGTAGGAGAGGGAAAATCAGACGATCCTGATGAGATTACTGAGGATGACATAAATAGCGTGATTCAAAGCGCTGGCAACATAACACTTCCATCTGGTTGCGAGGTTCTCGAAAGAATAGTAAGGGATTACTCATTCGGTGGGTTTTCACAGCTTCCAGATCCACCCATAGGGCTTAAATCAGCTTCTGTACAAGCCAGAGTCTACACAATATATGCTGATCGCCTTGCAGCAGCGAATCTGAGGAATGTTGTACAAAACGCAGGGATTCGAGTAGAGGCAGTTATTCCCTCGGCAATAGCCAGTGCCGCAGCCGTGCTGAATAAAGACGAGAAGCAGGTAGGCACAGTTGTTGTGGATATCGGGTCCTCAAATACCGACCTGGTTGTGTATCAGGGAGGATCACCTGTTCATCTTTCATCATTTGCAATGGGAGGGGACAAGATAACTTCTGATATTCAAAGCCTGGGCATTTCATGGAATGATGCGGAGAAGCTGAAGATTGAAAGAGTAGCTGCTGCGAACGAGTTCGCAGAGAAAAATACTCTTTCAGTGAGAAAAGTGGGGGGTCGAGGAAGCGTAGCAGTTGCTCTTCCAGTACTGACTCAGATTGCTGCACAGCGGATAGAGGAGATATTCAATTATGCCTCTGAAGAGATCTCAGCTTCCGGGATTGGTGTGGCCAGTCTCACTGGAGGAATGGTAATTACCGGTGGAGCGGCAAGAATGACAGGGATATTGGAAGCAGCCTCGGCGATAACAGGGCATCAGGTTGAACCGGGAAGTCCCAGAGCAATAAAATCAGACAGTAAGATTGCCAATACTCCGGAAATGGCTACAGCCATTGGACTTGTGAAGCATGGTCTGGAAATTAGAAGAAATAATACTGACATAAAAGAGCGAGTCAAATTGAAGGATTTAACAAAAAGAGTAACTAATTTTTTCAATAAACTAAAGTAAGGAGAGGATATGGCTGCCGTATTCGATATTA
>JAOZRM010000189.1 GCA_029940175.1 Candidatus Sabulitectum sp.
GTTCCACCCATACCGGACATGGAATTAATGTACTCAATCCCCCTGCTGATATTTGCCGATGTATTTTCCAGAGGAGCTCTGCTCATGGAGCTTGCAGTTTCGCTGAACTTCATTATCTGGAAGGAATCGTCGGGGTTCATACCTCTTACAAACTGTCTCACCGTTTCTTTTGCCACTTCCATTGGCTGACCGCTCATGGATCCGGAATTATCAACAACAAAAATGATCTCCTTGGGAGCTATGTGGCCGGGATCAACTTCGGCATCCGGCTCAAGCATCAGCATAAAGTGCCCGCCCATGTCTCCGTTATGGGAAACTACTCCGGCGCCTATATCATTCCCTGCAGTTCTGTAGGAAAAAACAAAGTCTCTGTTTGGGATCTCATTCTCTCTGCTCAACTCTACAACAAGTCTGTCATCCCCCTGGATCTCCGTACTCACTGCATGATTAAGTGACTCGAATTCGCGAATTGGAAAGCCCGGATCAAGTGTTAATGAGAGTTCTATATCATATCCGCTTCTGGTGTCCTCCGGGACGATATCAGGTGTTATTCTTTCAGCGTCAGGAACGCCGTCCGGATTAAATCTGGGACCAACCACCATGGGATAAACCACTTCCCATGTACCGCCATTGTAATCCACAGGAGCCGCGTACATTATCTCGATCACAATATCATCACCGGGGAGGATGTTTCCCACGGTTTGCGTGAAAATATTCGGTCTTTCCTGCTCAAGCAGAGCCGCTGTCTGCCCATGGCTGATGGCCTCCTCATAAATCCTCTGTGCTTCAAGTCTTTCCTTGATCTCTCCTTCAATCCTTCTGTCTCCTATTTCCATGTTCATGCTGTATACAGCACCGCTCTCCGGCAGTGGAAATACGTACACTGTCTCAATTGGATCTGAATATGGATTACCATATACCTGCCTTACGGTAACCAGTTGTATAGAACCATCAACAGTAATGTGAGCCTCTGTGTGCTCCAGAGGAAGATCAGAAACAATCCCATCTTCATCCATAACTATCATTCTGGAATAATCATCTGAAGGCATCACCATCAGAAGCGCGCTCAAACCAAGTACTGCACCAATCATTGTTCTCTCCTTTCAAGAGTTGAACCATTTATGATGATGTTACCCCGCTGTGAGTGATATATTCCAGAAAACCTGGAAAGGACTTTTCATGATCACTGTAAACGGAGACAAACTCGACTGGCATCAGGGCATGACCATACGGGATATACTGAATGCAAAGAATTACAAATTCAAGATGCTTGTTACCAAAGTTAACGGCACCCTTGTCAAGCGTACAGATTACGACACAACAACGGTTCCCGACCAGGCTGATGTAAAAGTAATCCACCTTATCTCCGGCGGCTGACATTGTATTCAACAAGATCAGCGCGATTCCTGCTTTTTCTTACCGCAGCCATCTGGGGTCTGGCCTTTGTAGCTCAACGAGCAGGCATGGATCACATGGGTCCCATGGTTTTCAACACAATAAGGTTCGGCCTGGGCTCAGCTGTTCTATACCCCATATTCAGAAAACACCTCAGCCGTATTTACCTTAAGCAAGCTGTTTTTGCGGGATCTATCCTCTTTGCTGGAGCCGCCCTGCAGCAGTGGGGTGTTGTTTACACAACTGCCAGCAAAGCAGGTTTCATCACAGGGCTGTATATCGTTTTTGTTCCTCTACTGGGTCTTTTTACAGGGCACAGAGAGGGGAAAAAGCTATGGGCAGGAATTGTTCTCTCTCTGGTTGGGCTCTGGTTTCTGAGCTTTACACAGGGGTTGAAAACAGTGAATCCCGGGGATATTCTGGTATTGGCAGGTGCTGTAATGTGGGCCCTTCATGTAAGACTGATCGGCAGGTATGCAGAAAGATATCATGCAGGCGGGTTCGCAGTGGTTCAGTTCTCCACAGTTACAATTCTCAGCGCAGTGGCAGCTCTTGTATTGAGAGAATCATGGGGAGGAATTACAGCAGGCTGGCTTCCACTTGCATACAGCGGCTTCCTCTCTGTGGGAATCGCATTTACGATTCAGATCTTTGCACAGAAACAGGTCAAGCCTGCTCCTGCAGCAATGATAATGAGTCTGGAAGCAGTATTCGCAGCCATTGGAGGCTGTTTCGTTTTAAACGAAACCCTCACTCCCCCTGAACTCACAGGAGCTGCATTAATGTTTGCAGGAATGATAGTTGCCCAGCTGCCTGCAAAGAAGAAGATCACTACCTGAGCAGAACCACTTTCTCGTGAAGAACCAGGTTTCCAGCTCTCATTCTAGCGTAGTACACTCCGTTACTCAAGCCAGCACAGTTAAAAGGAATTGTATGCATTCCTGACTGCAGAACCCCCTGATGCACAGCAAGAACCTGTCTTCCAGTGTGATCATAAATGTCTACTGAAACGTCACCTGCCACTGGCACATCAAAAGAGAAAACAGCAGAAGATGTACAGGGATTCGGGTAACACCTGAAAAGACTGTTTCCAGTAAAAGGACCACTTTCTATTCCTGTCTGATTATCATGAAGCTTCATCAGCCACATATCCACACGACCTGAGCCATAACTCAAAGTGGTTCCACCGAGAATGTATTCGGTTGAATTTACCTGACGAACCACATTGGCACAATCACTTGCTGCACCGCCGTAGGTGGAATCCCAGAGCATTTCACCAGCATCATCAAGTCGAACAATCCACATCTCAGTCCATGGGGAACCCTGGTATCCGGCCCATGCGGCGATGACAAAGCCATTGTCTGAAGTCTCCTCAATGTAATGGCCTTCATCATCCCCGGAAGCTTTGTCATAGGCTTTCTCCCAGATCAGATTGCCGGAAGGATCAATTTTAAATACCCACAAACATGCATCAGATCCATCTTCAACCATACCGGTAATAACAAAGTTTCCATCAGTAGTAGGTGCGGAATGGTAGACCACATCATAACCCACTCCACCGTAAACCTTTTCCCATTCCATAACACCGCTGGCATCTATTTTAAATACCCATGCATCCCTGTCTCCTGCACCCTGAGAATTGGTGTATCCAGTAACAAGATATCCTCCGTCATCAAGGGGATAAACTGTTTTTGCAACATCGTACTCTGTTCCACCGTAAGGAAAATCCCATTCGGTATTACCCAGAGAGTCCACCTTCATTACCCAGGCATCAACAAAACCGGCTCCAATGCGGGTTGCTCCACAAAGAATGTAACCACCTGCAGGACTTGGTGACACGAATCTAAAAGAATCATTATCTGATTCATCATACTGCTTGAACCACTCCTCATTCCCTAAAGAATCAACCTTTATCAGAATACCATCGCCCCCGCCAAAACCCCATTGTGTACACTTGTAACCGGCCATCAAGTAACCTGAATCTTCTGTTTTAAGCATGTGATATGCTGTCTCGAAAGAATCAGCAACTCCGTAAGTTTCTTCCCATACCACTGTGCCATATTCATCAAGCTCAACCAGGTAGATATCTGGCTTTCCAAACTCGCCAAATCCGTAGGACTCTGTTAAACCAGCAGTTAAGAAATTGCCATTGTCCTTCAAAACAATTGAAAATACCTCTTCATTATCTTCTGCACCGTAAAAATAACTCCACTCTGTAGTCAGATCTGCAAGAGCTGCCTGAGCTGACAAAAGAATGATAAACATCAAAACCGGCATAAGAGAAACTCTCATACAATTCTCGCTTTCAAAACAGGGATGTGTTTATGGTTTTCCAGTTTGTATATCCATATCATAATAATATGAATTTCTCAGAGGTACTTGTTTAGAATTTACTGCTCAGCCACCACATCAAGCATGTACACCCTTTGAAAATCAGCGTCATCATCTGTGATTGCAAGAATGCCGTATGGATCAACTGAAAATATCAGACCCCAGTCAGTTTCTGACCGGCGCAATCTACTCTGATGGATAAGCATACCAGCCTGGTCATAAACATCAAAAACACAATCAGGGTTCTCCCGGAGACGTCTTACCCAAAGATTCCCCTGAGCATCAATTCCACAGAGTTCAATGAGAGAAAAGAAGTGAGAAGGTTCATAACCACCCATATAGGCCTGATCCTGTGCGGCCCATTCTTCAAACTCTTCAATTTCAAATTGAATTTGGGTTTCTGTTTTTTCCTCCCTAATTACATCATAACGATTGATAGAGAAAAGCTCGGAGCCTTCAGAATCGCAAACCTGAATATTGTACCGGGTGTTATCTGCAACGATATAGACCGTGCCATCAGAACAGGCAGTAAAATCAAATATTCCAATATCTCTGTAAAATTCCGATGATGTCCACTCCCAGCTCATTCTTGAGTATACATTTAAAAGTTCACCAGCAGCATTATACTTTTCAATGGAATAGACATACTCAGGGATTTCAGGGGTGTAATCCAAAGAGACAATTGAGCAGACAATTGCCCCTGAATCTGCGGGATACATAGAATATGGTGCATACCATTCAGTGACAAATATATCTCTGCAGTACTCTCCAGTATCATCGAACTCCATAACTGCATGCTTCATTTCATCTGCAACAAGCATTCTGCCACTGGAAAAAACACACAGAGAAAGGGGGTAAAGCATCTCACCTGGACCGGATCCAGCTCTGCTGATAGAGGAAACAGAATCATGACAGCCAACAACCCTAACCTCACAGGCAACTTGATCCAGCAGCAGAACAGAGCCGTCTGCATCATGACAGAAATCTACAACATACCCAAGCATCTCATCCGAATTCCCGACCTCAACCCCGAAGGAGTCAACAAAAGCAATCTCATACTCCGGTAAAGATTCAGTAGCATCATCAACAGATGAACTGCACGAAGCAAGCAACAAAAGAAAAATAGAAAAGATCAGCCCGACAGAAACAGCAACTCTTCTGATCATTAGCAAACCTCCAACTCAATTCATGTACTTTTCAATGTGCTTTTCTTATGTCGAATCCACTGAGAGAATATACATCCACTATAACATCAAGTATCTAATTTTTTGCAGCCAGCAACTTCCCATAGCCACAAACTTGACATTCCAATTTCGATTTTAGCTATTTGCATCATGGCAAAAATAATTTACAGTTTATCAGGAGAAGGTTCAGGGCATTCCTCGCGTTCCAGGGAAATGATAACTCACCTTCTAAAAATGGGACATACAGTAAAAGTAGCCAGCTACAACCGGGGTTACAGCAATTTGAAAGATGATTTCGATGTACTGGAAATCGAAGGATTCTCAATTATCAGCGAGGATAACAAAGTATCTATCGGTAAAACCTTTGCTCAGAATTTCAATACAATTCTGGATAGGTATGAAGCATTCAATATTCTTAAGAAGAAGTATTTTAAGGAATTCAAGCCTGATTGTGTGATAACTGATTTTGAACCCATGGTAGCTTATCTGGCTAACGAACTGGATGTACCGCTGATAACCATCGATAATCAGCACCGTATGCGCTACATGGATTTTCCCTGTCCTCTGGAATGGAAAGCTGAAGCAATACTTATTGAAAATCTGATCCGGGCAATGATCCCCCGCCCTTGTATTTCCCTTGTAACTACTTTTTATTTCGGTGACAAACGCAACAACAGAACCTATTTATTTCCGCCAATTCTCC
>JAOZRM010000031.1 GCA_029940175.1 Candidatus Sabulitectum sp.
GAGAACATGACAATGCCAATGTTCATCGTTCAGGGTGAGAATGACCCCAGAGTGGTTATTGAAGAGAGCGATCAGATGGTGGCTGCCCTCAGGGCCATCGGCACAGAAGTTCTTTACGTTGTTTACGGTGATGAAGGTCACGGTTTTGCCCATGAGGAGAACCGTCTTGACTTTGCCGGCAGGGTAGAGGAATTCCTCTTCCTTAATGTCCCCGGTGTCGAGTGCGAGCTCTTTGCTCCTGTTGAGGGCGCAACTACCAGAATAGAGTAGTACAGCTAAAGCTAAGGCTGGATATCAGAAGGCCGGGCGTACAGCCCGGCCTTTTAGTACTCTGTCAAGCAATAGCTGCGCATTACATCGACACTTATTATCTGACAGGGTACTAAGTTGAAAACCCCTTTATAAAAACATCTATGGCTGATGAAATCTGCTCTGAAATCTGAAGATCAGCTGGATTTTCACCATCAACAGAAAGAGCGTGTGCGGTGTTTCCCTGATCGTCCACCGTAAGAAGATTGTCATTGATCAGTAATGAAATACCATGAACAAGAGCCCAGGCAGTGTTTACGCTCACAGCTGTCTTTCCCGATGAGTTCATGCCGCTTAGAATTTCTTTTATTCCAGTGTAGGCACCAGTGGCTGCTTGAAGCAGTTCTTCAGATACGGGTGAATTGAATAATTTTCTACTAAACATTAGTCTGTAGAGTCTGGGATTCCCAGTAGCGAATGAAATGTAGCGTTCCATAATGATGCTCAAGGCTATTTGAGGATTTTCATCATTTGAGGTTTCCTTGAATGAAATACTCATTTTTCTGAATCCTTCTGCAGCCACAGCAGCCAGTAGAGCTGCCTTATTCTTGAAGTGTCTGTATGGAGCCGCCTTTGAAACACCCAGAGACCTGCTAAGTCTTCTCAGAGTAATGGAATCAATACCGTGATCGCGCAGAACTCTCGTCGCTTCAATGATCAGCTCTTCTCTCAGATTGCCATGATGGTAAGACTTGTCGTGCACTTGAAAACTCCCAGTTTCATAGGGTATCAAAACATTATCCTCTATGTGAGCCATGTCAACATGATAGTCGAAAACCACACCCCTGCTATGTTGACGTTGTCCACATAACACTCTATGTTACCACCGTCAACATGGACAGACCCACTAACACTTTTGGAGAATAAATGATGAAATCAACAATGCCTCAGCTGGAAATAGGATCAGTAAAAGCAAAACTACCAATCGTTCAGGGAGGAATGGGGATAGGTGTTTCTCTTTCAAGGTTGGCTTCAGCAGTAGCTGATGAGGGAGGTATTGGAGTAATCTCAACCGCAGCAATTGGGCGGATAAAACCTGATTCAAATGAGAGCGATTCCGCAATTCTAAGAGAGGTCATAAAAGAAACTAAAGGGCTGACAAAGGGATTGTTTGGCTTGAATATCATGATGGCTATATCCGATTTTAGTGAACACCTGAAAGTGGCGATTGAGGAGAAAGTGGCGGTAGTATTTGTCGGAGCCGGGCTGCCTCTAAGAATACCGGAAATAATCTCTGTAGACCGGGCAAGAAATTGCTTTACAAATTTAGTGCCAAAGATATCCTCTTCTCGAGCAGCACAGGCAATTTGCAAGTTCTGGGACAGACACTATTCTATTGTTCCAGATGCTATTGTGCTTGAAGGGCCAAGGGCAGGAGGGCATTTGGGGTTCAGTATGGAAAATATTGTTAATCCTGATTTCAGTCTCGAAGTTTTGTTGCCTGAAGTGATCAGAGCAATTGAGCCATATGAACAGAAGTATGGTAGATCTATTCCAGTAATCGCTGCAGGAGGGATCTACAGCGGAGAAGATATACATAAATTTATAGAATTGGGTGCACAAGGTGTAAAAATGGGAACCAGGTTTGTGGCCACAGACGAATGCGATGTCAATTCAAACTTCAAGAAGGCTTATATAGACTGTACTGAAGAGGACTTGATTCTGATAAATAGTCCTGTGGGTCTTCCGGGGAGGGCGATTAAGAGCAAGCTGCTGGCTGATGTAAGCAGAGGAATAGCTAAGCCTTTAAACTGTCTCTGGAAATGTTTAAAGACCTGTGACTTAAGGAAAGCTCCCTACTGCATTGCAGAGGCATTGAGCAACGCGAGAAACGGCGATCTGGTAAACGGATTTGCTTTTGCAGGAGCAAATGCATTCAGAATAAAGGAGATCGTATCTGTGAAAGAACTAATGAGTGCTCTAGTGGAAGAATTCAATTCGGCCAGAAGAACTACAATTTAAAGAAAGACTTCACCCGTGCCAGAAGATCTTCTTTGTGCTTTTCACTGGATTTTTCCTGGGTCCTGCTTCTGCGTCTGGAAGCTTTTACCCTTGATGCTGCTTGTTCCTCTCTTCGTTTCTCAAGCATTCTGCTTAGTGGTTCAACAAGTGCCGGATTGGATTCGAAAAGGGCTTTCAAGCCGTCTTTGTCCACAACCACTACCTGAGTTTCTTCCAGGGCCGTTACTGTTGCAGAGCGGGGTTCACCGGTGAGAAGGCTCATCTCACCGAAGCATTTACCAGGTCCCAGACTGGCAAGAACAACAGGTTCGCTCTTACCGGTTTTAAGTGTTATCTCCACGGAACCGAAGCGGATGATATAGAGACTGTCACCGGAGTCGTCCTGGCGCACCATGGTTTCTCCACGAGTGTACCTGAGAATTGAGGAATAATCAGCCAGTGTAGTGATATCTTCATCGGTGAGAGGTTTGAATATCTCAACCTTCTGAAGCTCACTTATGATGTCTGCATGAAGCTCTGCTCTGAGTTTGTCCTCGTGATCCGGAGCTACAGTATGAAGATAGACATCCCTGATCGGGAACGGGATACTCATGCCGGCCCTTTGAAGGCAGTACCAGATTCTGGATCTGACAGCATCGGCAATGTGTAGTTTCCTGGAGAAATCTGTTATCCAGAAGCGGACGTCATATTCTATAGAGCTGTTTCCGAAGTCAGCGAGAAAAACAGCAGGTGACGGTTTTGTGCTGATACCGTTTGTGTCCGAAACAGCTCCCAGAAGAACCTTTTTCACCCTTTCAGGGGGATGGGCATAACCGACTCCAACCTTGATATGGTTAAGGTGGAGCTTAGTTGGTTTGCTGTAATTGGTGACAACAGTTTTTGAAACGGTAGCATTGGGAACTGTCATCAGGTCGTTGTCTCTGGTTCTTATTGTCAGTACTCTCCAGTTCATTTCCTCTATGGCGCCCTGAATACCATCAACCTCTACCCAGTCTTCCATGTCGTAGGGGCGCTCAAGCTGAAGTGATAGACCTGCAAACACGTTACCCAGAATATCCTGAAGTGACAGACCAATAACAGCAGAGAGAACTGTTGATGTTACCAGGAAGGCAGTGAGTTGCACACTGAAAAGAGTGTTTAAAAGAACCACAGCCAGAGTTGCCATCACTATGAAAGTAAGAACATCAATAACAAGCCTTGGAATGGGAAGCTCCATCTGCTTTCTGGCAAGATGTTCCCAGAGGAGAAGGGTTAAGAATTGAAGTAGTGTGTTTGCTGCCATCATAATAGAGGATGCAAGAAGAATTCTTACACCCATGCCTTCAGAGGGAACTCCCAGCATTCTCAGAGCAAGGTAGATTCCAAGTGAAGAACCTGTGGCAATAACCCAGAGTTTAAGACGGCTCTGCCCGTCATGCTTCTTTAGAACCCACAGCATAAGACCAACAGCAAGCCCCAGGAAAACAGCTTCTCCGAAATGTGTCCAGCTCATTTCACTCCCTCCTACCCACCGATTATACCAAACAAGAGGTCACCGGAGCAGTGTGAACCGCAATGGAGCGTTAGAATTCTGAACAACCAGTGAATAGACTCCGCTGGGGAGTGTGCTGCAGTCAATAGAGAATGCTGATTCTGATTCTATAACTGTTTCGGATTCCAGAACTTTTCTTCCCGAAATATCAAAAATGCTTACCGATCCGGAGAATGGCAGGCTGTTCTGAGGAAGCTGAATCTCAAGAGACGACATTACCGGATTTGAAACGATATACGGCATAAATCCAACACTGGAAGACTGGTGCTCTATTCCTGTGGAAGCGCTGGTGTAGATATTCCAGTCGTTGCCCTGCGAGCCTGCCCAGTAGATGTTGTTCCCTGAAGCTACCGGCCCCCAAATCGGTCCGCCCGGGGAAACAGGTTCAAACGGAGCTGACCAGTTACCTGCTTCAAGAATCGACCCGCGAGCGACTGCATTTGACCTGCCTTCCTGCCAGTATACTGCCCTTTCTCCCACTGGCGTTGTACAGATCACAGGGTTGATGAAGTGACTTTCACCGGATGTGATCGTCTCGCATGCATCCCAGGATGAACCGTTCCAAGTGCTTGCAGTTATAGAAGAGACTGGGTCGTCTGATTGCCAGACCGCTATGAGCATACCTTCTGCAAGGGAGATATGAGGTGAGTGGCAGAAGCTGCCAGTGGATATAACTGCAGGTGAAGCAAAACCGGTTTCATCACCTGATGCCCACATAACGGAGCTTCCCGCAGGTGTCTGTTTTATCCACAGTGCATGGAGCTTACCATTAGGTCCCTCTGAAATCGAAGGAGATTCTGCCCAGGTACCCGGGGAGCTAAGCTGTTGTGCCGGTACGGAGCCGTCCAGAGCCTTCAGCATGATCCTGCCGCCTGTTGACTCCCAGTCCTGCCAGATCAGCCACATTCTGTCTGAAAATGCCAGATCCGGTGATACCTGATAACCGTCATTTGGAACAGCAGTCTCTACTGATTCAAAGGGAATACCATGAGCTGTTTTTATTCTGTAAGAGTATGTGGACAGTTCAAAATCGCTCCATGCAAGCCATGGAATCCCTGAATCATCAAAACATACTGACACAGCATTGTCCCAGTATTCATCTGCATCAACAATGTATACCTGGCTCCAGCTGTCTGATGAATTGTCATAGAACCTTGATGCCACATCAAGTCTGCCGTTTTCTCCGGTAAGCCAGGCTATTGCTGTCATACTGCCGTAAGTGTCTACTGCGGGGAAGCAGTCGGAATGAGAGCTTGTTGATACGGAAAAAGCATCGGTTGAGCCACTTGAGTGCCTGATGCCGGAGTTGATTGCAGTGGAACCCACAGGTTTGAGTGTGGGGTCTCCCAGAAGAGCATTGCCATAGAACCACGCTTTTTCAGAAGGAGAAAATCCTCCCTGGGATTCGTACTCCCACCAGTCTCTAAAGGCTTCTCCAAAGGTAGAACCTGAACCAACTGGATTGTAGAAATATTCGAAATCAAGCATCGATCCGGTTTTTGCCGCTCCGGAGACCAAAAGCCCCATGTCGGTTCCGAAGAGATACCAGTTACCGAGGCAGCCGGTTTCCGTCCATCTCGCATTCGAACATGAAAAGAGTTGAAGGAATGCAGTATTCGGATTGACCTGGGCAATTTCAGGTGCCATCACAGTACCTGCCATACCGGTGGGAACCTTAAAGGTGTGTCCCCATGGGCACGAGTGAGCCATAAGGTGTACAAACTCGTATCCCTCGGCCAGTCTTGAGAGGTAGTTCTCTGCAGTTGTCTGGCTTTCAGAGTTAACAACAGTGACATCAGAAGCGCCGTAAATAGAATTTAATCCACAGTCAGAGTAAGAACTCCAGTCATCATCAATGAAGGCAAGGGCACGGGAGGGAGGAGTGAGTGAGCCGGTTCTGTAAAGATGGTTTTTCTGAAAATACTGCGAGAGCATCTGAATCTCAGAACCGAAATCAGCAGCATGAGCGTCAATCCTGCCCAGCCAGATCTCTGGAGCCACATCGCCTGTATGTGAATCAAAAAGACCGTCGGAGTCAGTGTCTGCCCAGACTCCGTCCAGATCCATGAAGTAGAGCTCACAGGGGAATTCCTCGGGAGCCCAGTAATCTTCTTCGTACCAGGCGCATGGAAGGAAACCAATAAAAATGGCACCATCTATAGCTGTGGTTCCCTGAATAAGGGATTTCAAGTCTGCAGCTGTTCCCCCGGACATGTTCTGTACAACAACATTCCATCCCTCAGATGTGAGATCAGTTTGAAACTGAGAAAGCTCTGCCGCCAGAGGGGTAGCAACATAATCAGCCACAACAACAAGAACGGTATTTCCGTCTACCGGTTGAGAGATGGGGGCTGTTATGTTCTCAAAGGAAGCCGGTTGAGTTACAAGAGGAGACTGCTCAACTCCATGGAGCATTTCGGGAGAGATACCAGCAGGTACGGAAGTACTCAGTACACAAAGAGCTGCGAGAAGAAACATCATGACCTCCATGGAATTTGAATCAAGTGCGGGTACGCCCAATATACATGTTAATCGTCATACGGTCATCCATAAATATCCCTGAAGAATCCTCAGCGCAAATACAATTGCAGGAATGGAAAATCCTGCTGAGAACAGTGTATCCAGATGGTTGTGCGATTCAGAGGTAATGGCAAGGGGCCATGTACCATGATGGCGAAAAGAAGAAAAACGAGAAGAGCAATAACTGGTTTGATCCGGAAATTGCTCCTCCATTTTTTTATCTAGTATGCCCGGGCAATTATTGCTGTAGTGGAAGTTTCCCTTCCAGTAAGGAAACAAGTACCGGTACCAGGTCTTTGCTCAAGAGGCAGACATCTGACTGTGGCTTTGGTTTCTTCCTGGATCTTTGTCTCGTCTTCACTGCTGCCATCCCACCAGACACGGTAGAATCCAGGTTGAGCAGTAAGAAGCTTCTTGAACTCAGGGTAAGTATCCACATCGTAAGTGTGATCATCTCTGAATTTTACGGCAGCAGCCAGCATTTCATCCTGTATGGTGGTAAGGAAGCTCTGCACGGCTTCAGCGATACCATCCATCGGAATTGTAAACTTGTTTTCGCGGCCTGGTTTGTTTCTCTGACTGGCCATTACGTGCCCTTCGGCCAGATCACGAGGGCCGATTTCAAGTCGGAGAGGAACTCCGCGAACTTCCCAGTGGTTGAATTTGAAGCCAGGACTCATTCCCTCTCTGTCATCAAGCAGTGCTCTGATGCCAAGTTCCTTCATTTCGTTTACAATCCTGTTTGCTGCTTCTAGAACGGCTGTTTTTTCATCTTCTTTTCTGGCTATGGGAACAACAACTGCCTGTACAGGTGACAGTTTTGGCGGGAGCTTCAGGCCGTGTTCATCACCATGAACCATGATAACAGCACCGACGAGTCTGGTTGTAACACCCCAGCTGGTCTGATGTACGAACTGCCTCTTGTTGTTTGCATCCAGATAGAGTGTTTCAAAAGCTTTGGCGAAATTGGTTCCCAGATAGTGGCTTGTACCACCCTGCAAAGCCCATCCATTGGCCATCATTGATTCGATGGTATAGGTACTCACAGCTCCTGCGAATTTTTCCTTCTCTGTTTTCTTCCCGGGTATCACGGGAATTCCGGCTACATTGTACATGAAGTCGGTGTAAACACTAAGCATGCGCATGGTCTCTTCCTGTGCATCTTCTTCTGTGGCGTGGGCTGTATGCCCCTCCTGCCAGAGAAATTCAGTTGTTCTCAGGAAGGGTCTGGGGCGAAGTTCCCACCTGACTACGTTAGCCCACTGATTGAGAAGCAGTGGAAGATCTCTGTAGCTGTTTATCCATTTGCTGAACATGTGATTTATGATAGTTTCAGATGTGGGACGAACCACAAGTGGCTCTTCCAGCTTCTTACCGCCGGCATGGGTGACTATTGCCAGCTCAGGGCTGAATCCTTCTACATGATCTGCCTCCTTCTTAAGGAAGCTTTCAGGAATCAGAAGAGGGAAGTAGGCATTACTGTGTCCGGTGTCTTTGAAGCGTTTGTCCAGATCATCTTTCATCAGTTCCCAGATAGAGTATCCGTAAGGGCGAATAACCATGCAGCCCCGGACTGGAGCTGAATCGGAAAGCTCTGCTTCTCTAATCACATCCAGATACCATCTGGAGAAATCCTTTTCCGGACTGGTAATGTTCTTTGCCATGATTGCCTTTCATTATAATGCTTAATATAAAATAAATAACAAATATGCGTAGTCTCTCAAATACGGGGGGTTTGACGTGAGCCTGAGTAACCGGTAATATAATCAGTGTCGGGGGACCAGAGATCTGAGAGTGGTAATTTACCCATGAAGGCAGCACCTGTCTGCTTCGGAGGCGCCCTCCTTCTCGGTGGGAAGACTCATAGACCCAGGCAGCTGCGCTAAGTCCTTTAACCCTGTTGTAAGAGCATTCCTCAGGGTTTGGTCCCCTTCAACCCCTTCGTCCCATTCATTACACTTTCCGGCAAATTCAATTATCTTTCTGCTGTACTTCTACGATTAAGGTGGAGCAAAATGGCAGGTAAAAGAATTACTGTAAAGACAATCGCAGCAATGAAAAAGCGTGGTGAACAAATAGTAGCTCTCACTGCTTATGACTTTCATACTGCCCGTATGGAAGAAACAGCGGGAGTTCACATGATTCTTGTGGGGGATTCGTTCCAGATGGCAGTTCTGGGAGAAGAAACTACTCTGGGTGCAAGCATGGATGTTCTTGTTGCTCATTGCAAGGCTGTGCGAAAAGGCGCACCGGATACTCTGGTGGTGGGGGATATGCCGTTCGGCAGCTATCAGCCTTCAGATGAGATCGCCATTAAGAATGCAGTTCGGTTTGTTGCAGAGGCTGGAGCAGATGCAGTTAAACTTGAAGGTGGTAACAGTGCTGCAATTAGCCGTGTTAAGGCAATCGTGAACTCTGGGATTCCAGTCATGGGGCACATTGGTCTTCTTCCTCAATCCATTAAAAGTGAGGGTAGTTACCGTGTGGTAAGATCAGATTCCGAGGAGATTCTTCTTGAGCAGATAAGAGCTCTGGATGAAGCAGGCGCATTTTCAGCTGTTCTTGAGATGATTGAAGAGGAAGTGGCTGCAAAGATTTCCAGTGTTTCAGGCATAGCAACCATTGGTATTGGCGCAGGAAGATACACCCATGGTCAGATTCTTGTGGTGAATGACATGCTGGGAATGAATGGGGATTTCAACCCGAAATTCTTAAAAAAATATGCTGACCTTCACTCGGTTATCAAGTCAGCTCTGGATAACTATGTGAGTGATGTAACCGGTGGAGCTTTCCCCGGTGAGGAAAATGTATTCAAGGGAAGGGGAAAAGCCCAGTGAAAATTCTGGTGATTGGCAGCGGAGGTCGTGAACATGCTCTTGCATGGGCACTGCACAGTAATGGAGCAAATACAGTTCTGGTTAATCCGGGAAACCCCGGAACTGCAGAATTTGCAAGGAACATAGTTGGCGATTCTGTGGAGATTGCAGTAAAGGAATCTGTAGACCTGGTAGTTGTAGGCCCTGAAGCTCCCCTTGTTAACGGCATTGCCGGACATCTTGCAAAGAAGGGGATTCCGTGTTTTGGACCTTCAGCAGAATGCGCTCGTCTTGAGGGCAGCAAGTGGTTTGCCAAAGAGATAATGGCATCTGCCGGTGTTCCTACTGCTACTGGACAGAAATTTTCGGATCCACTTTCCGCAATCGATTACATGGGGCAGTATCCCGATAAATTTGTGATCAAGGCCGATGGTCTTGCTGCAGGTAAAGGTGTTTACCTTCCAGGAACAAAAAAAGAATCTGATACCATTATTGGAGATCTGTTTAAAGGCAGCCTGGGCCAGGCGGGTGCTTCTGTTGTGATAGAGCAGAGGCTTGAAGGCCGCGAGGTAAGTGTTCTTGCTGTGTGCAACGGAACAGATGCTGTTATTCTTCCACCCAGTCGTGATCACAAGCGAGCTTTTGACGGTGACATGGGCCCAAATACCGGAGGAATGGGTGCAGTGTGTCCCCCGACGGATGTTCCCTATGATTTCGGGGAGTATGTGCGGGAAAGAGTAATACTGCCGGTACTGAAGGTAATGAATGAAAAGGGGATGGAATTCAGAGGTGTTCTTTACGCCGGTTTGATGATCACGGAATTCGGTCCCTTTGTTCTTGAGTTCAATGTTCGGTTTGGTGATCCGGAGACACAGGCTGTTCTGCCCATGGTCAAGAGTGATATTGCAGCACTTTTTTTAGCTGCAGCCAATGGAGAGGAACTGCCTCCTGTCGAATTTAGAGATGGAGCCTCGGCATGCATAATTTTAGCTTCTGGAGGGTATCCAGGCAGCTATTCAAAAGGCTACAAAATAACAGGTTACAAAGATACTGAATCTCTTGTATTTCATGCTGGAACATCTGAGATTGATGGCACTATAGTCACTTCCGGAGGAAGAGTTATTGGAGTTACAGCTTTGGGTGAAGACATAGATGAGGCTCTTGAAAAGGCCTACCGGGATGCAGATATGATTGAGTTTGAGGGCAAACACATGAGAAGAGACATTGGAGTGACAGTATGAAACCACTTGTAGGAATATTGATGGGCAGCGAGAGTGATCGGGACACAATGAACAAGACCGAGGACATTCTCAAGAGCCTTGATATTGCGTATGAAGTTAATGTAATGAGCGCGCATCGTAACCCGGTGAAGGTCAAGGAATACACTCAGACAGCCGCAGACAGAGGGTTGAAAGTTATTATCGCCGGTGCCGGTCTGGCTGCTCACCTTGCCGGAGCTATTGCTGCGAATACTCTTTTGCCTGTGATCGGTGTTCCAATTGAAGGTGGGCCACTCAGAGGGTTTGATGCTCTTCTTTCCACGGTTATGATGCCAAAGGGTGTTCCAGTGGCAACAGTCGCCATAGGCAGCCACGGAGCCAGGAATGCCGCTTACCTTGCGGCACAGATCATCGCCCTTACCGATGAAAAGGTACTCACAGCTCTTAAGGCAGCCCGTGGCTGGTAGAGTTCTCAAGATAAATACAGAATTGCCGGAGGAGGAGACCGTAAAAGCGGTCTCCTCCGTTTTAAAAGCAGGAGGCACTGCAATCTACCCATCGGACACTGTTTACGGCATAATAGCAGACAGTCACAACAGAGATGCCTGTGAAACAGTTGCAAGAATTAAAGGCTACTCCGCCATAAGACCATTCATTGTGCTCATTCCTGATATCTCATCAGCATTAGCAATGATAGATAAAGCAGACGCAGAGAAACTGATGCACAAATACTGGCCAGGTCCGGTCACCCTGGTGTTCAAAGCAAACACTACCGTTCCCGACTGGTTGGTTAGTTCCAGTGGTACCGTAGCTCTTAGACAACCAGCCGACCATCTGTCACAAGCCATTCTGAAGGAAACAGGCAGATTCCTCATCACGACAAGCGCCAACGCAAAAGATCAGCCATTCCCTCTGACCATCTCAGGCATTAGCAGTGAGATGATCAACTCAGTGAACCTTACCCTTAACGCAGGCCCTCTTTCCGTTCGCAAGCCCTCGAAAGTACTGGACTGCACAGGTTCAACGCCGGTGGAAGTAAGAAGTTGATCCAAGCGCTGCTTCCAAGTTACAATCAATACCTCAACCAATCAGTTTCAGTAAAAAGAATAGATTTGATATATCTGGTTACCCAAGCTTATGATCACAATTGTACAAGAACAACTTATCACACAGATGGGAACTCATTCCGCTTGTGATTCTGTTTGTGGCTAGTCATGCTGGCTCCACTTGTTTCTGTATTTTTCAAGAAAGCCCGGAACATTGATCCCCTATGGTGTCCGAAGTGCGGAGGTTTTCAGAATGAATTGGCTGCCTTGCATGCTGTGATGGGATTGCGAAAAATCCATTATGCAATTGATTATTGATCTTGACTTCCGACAGCCTGAAAGTATATCATTCCTCTGTGATACAAGCAGTAAAAATATTGCATTACTTAATATTTATAGTATTGGAGCGTAAATGATGCTTAAAGGCAAAGTATATCTAGTCTTGCTACTGTCTTTGCTATCTTGCTCAGATCAGGGCAGAATCGGTAATCAGCTTCCAGTAGAAATAGCTGGGCACAAGAACATAATACTGATAATTATTGATACTTTGAGGGCTGATCATTTATCCTGTTATGGTTATCACAGACCCACATCGCCTACATTGGACAGTCTGGCCAGATCTGGAATTCTCTGGACCAACGCCCAGGCCCAGGCTCCCTGGACACTCCCTGCGCATGCAACGATATGGACGGGATTGTCTGTGAAATCCCATGGAACAACCGGTGTTCTTGGCTGGAGTCGGGGAGATGAAGGAGGAAAGAATTTCGCACTTGATCCTGCTCTTCCAACTGCGCCAGAGCTTTTCAGCCAGGCAGGTTTCACAACCTGGGGATTGGCAAATGTTGCCGTGCTCAGGGATATTTATGGATTTAACAGGGGATTTGATTACTATTCATTCAACAATACCGGGCATGGTAAAGCGGCTGAGTCGGTGGACTCACTGATCTACTGGTTGAATGAGCACAACGATGAACGCTTCTTCTGCATGCTGCATCTGTTCGACGTACATGATCCATACGATCCTCCGCAACCGTACGACAGGATGTTCGATCCGGAAGGTGCACAGGGGATCACCACATGGCAGACGGAAGACGGAGTTCCCATTAATCTGGAGGACAGGGATCACCTGGAAGCAATGTACGATGGTGAGATCGCCTGGGTCGACAGTAATCTGGGAAGACTTTTCTCATGGATGCGTACTGCTGGTCTTGCGGATAATACACTGATAATAGTTACATCTGATCACGGCGAGGAATTTCTGGAACATGGTGGTGTGTTCCACCGAACTACTTTTTATCAGGAAGTTGTCCATATCCCCCTTATCATGGCTGGTCCCGGGATTGGTGAAGGACTTACGAATTCCACCACCGTTGGGCAGTTCGATATTCTGCCAACGCTTCTTGCCTGGTCTGGTCTGGAGAGTGATACTCACTTTGACGGAACAGACATCCTGCAGCCAGGGTTAGATATCAATCGTCCTATACCTGCCAGCGGAAATACACCGCTCCCCCTGGATACCCTGCCGCAGCTCGCTTCGGTTGTTGTGAATCGGGAGAAAACCATAATTATGACCGATCTTGAAACCACTGTTTCGTACGATCTGAACATGGACACAGGAGAAAATGATCCACTGCCCGGAGACTCGACAGGTATCGAAAAAGTACTGTACTACTGGGCCACTCCGCCTGTGGGAGCTCCTGAATATGCCGTGCCCGACCAGGAGGCAACAGATGCACTGAGGGATCTGGGGTACATCGATAACTAAACACCGGCCCTTGTTAAACAGGGGCAGTGTTTTCAACCAGGTACACAGGATCCCGTCTTTGTTCCGGGATAATAAAGAGTGGACTTCCGTGGTTTTGAAGGCGAGAAAGCTCTATTTATTCGAAAACTCCTCTATAAACCATTCGAATCTTTTTCTATTTGCTTTACAGAGGTTCCTCTTTTTAGAGGCTCGATACATTGGATCGAACTGGGACAGAAACCATTTTATAGGAACGGATTCCATGATTACAACTAACGGTTTCCATGCCAGGGATCTGACTATGAAGTTAGGAACCCTCTTGTTTATCATAAGAAAAAGAGAGTTCAGGTAACTGAAGGCCCTGTCATGGTCCTCCTTGAGATATGATGCTTCTGAACCCGAAATTATTCCATCTTGAAGGGCTTTGTTGTAAAGCGATGTTCCTGGATAGAAGGTTAGTGAGAAAAGTTGAACTGTGAAAGGTCTTGGAATCTTGAGAATACCTCTCAAAGTCTGAAGCACGTCATCAAGGCTCTCCCACGGATTTTCAAGAATTACATCGTAAGTCGGGCAGAATTTAGGTGGGAATACCCTTTTCACAGTTACTGCAAGATTCAGGAGTTTGTCCACCGTAAAGAATTTTCTTCTGTACAGAATGTTGGTTGCGGGGGAAAGTGATTGAATTCCTATTTCGGTTCTTCTCAGACCCGCATCGACTAGAATGGAAAGTTTTTCCTCACCGGAGGATAGCACACTAAGAAGGGAAAAGAAAGGTAAGTTGATCTCTTTTTTATAGGTATCACGGAAGACCGATAGTTGTTCGTTACTTGCGCTTGCAAAATCGTCATCCATGAAGTTGATCCTGTTGAACCAGGGAAATTTTCGCTGAATGCTTTTGATTTCCCCTACAAGGTTGTCCACACTTCTCCGTCTTACCATTCTATGACCCTTGTACAGATAGCTGTAATGATCATTGATGCAGAAGGCACAGTGATGAGGGCATCCTCTAGTCCACATAGTTTCGTAGATAAAGTGATGCGGCTTGTTAAAGTGAATGCGGCCACGGACCATTTCTTTCAGTATTTCCTCGCTCAAGGGTACTACTTTCCGTCCTACAAGAATGTACTGATCTTCAAGATCGTAATCCGGGAAAGGTATATCATCAAGATTAGAAATTGGTGCCATCACAGGATTTCTGCATTCCCCCTGTTCGTCCTTGAACCAGATATTCTTGACGTGTTCAGGTCTTATTCCTTTAGCAAGACTGTCCGCAAGTTCCAGCATGGCAGCTTCACCCTCACCGACGCATATGTAATCAGCGATATCCAGACATTCCTCCGGAGCCACCGTGGGGTGAACGCCCCCCCAGATAACAGGAATGTTGATCTTCTTCTTAACTCCCTCGGTAAGATGGGTTATTTTGACGAAGTAGTTCGTCATGAGAGAAATCCCGAGAAGGTCGAAATCTTCAGCAATTTCGGCAACCTGCTCAATTACTTCTTCAGGATAATTTTCTTTGAAATCAAAACCGTTCGATATAATGCTTTCAAGATCCGGAAGGAAAATCTGTTTTACTGAGTGTCCCCTGCCTTTACATAGGATGATAGCTGCCTTGTGCTCAATGATGTAACATCCAGATAGGGAGAAACCAACAGTATTTTCATAGAACCCCTCACAAATTCACAAAGATCGTTAATATGTCACATGGAATATGCAAATTGATACAGAATTGAAATTCAGAAGTCAAAAGTACTGGCGGGATTTCATTATTGATATTTGCGACCGTGAAAGAGATTTCTTGATCCGTTTCGGTCTTGCTCCTAAGCGACTATACCTGGAATTTACTATTGTTATATATTGACTGAACAGTAAGGGGGGGGATGAAAAAGGAAATCATTCCGGTTGTGATTCTGCTTGTGGCTATTCTGGTTCCTTTGATTCTTTCCATGAGAGAGAATGACGGTCATTTTGTGTATACGCTGGATGACCCTTACATTCATCTGGCTCTTTCTGAGAACGTGGCAGAGGGACATTACGGAATAAACCGGAATGAGTTTACAGCCCCATCCTCATCCGTGCTATGGCCATTTCTGCTGGTTCCTTTTTCCACTATCTCTTTTTTCTATCTTTCTCCACTTTTCCTGAATGCAATTTTTGCAGTGCTTACGGTCCTTCTTCTTCACCGTTTCTTTGGCAGGAAAGGTCTGTTTGTAACCATTGCTTCCATTTTTGCCTTCAATTTGGTCGGGCTTGTGCTTACTGGAATGGAGCACAGTCTGCAACTGCTGCTTGTTGTGGCAATTGCAATTGGAGCGTCAAATTATCCTACTAATCGCAGGGTTCCTTTGTGGCTGGCGATCTCACTGGTTGCTGCTCCTTTGGTACGATACGAGTGTCTTGCGGTTTCACTTCCAGTTCTGGTGTTTTTGTTTGCAGCAGGAGAGAAGAAAAAAGCACTTATACTTTTTCTTGTATTAGCAGTTCTGCTTGGAGGGTATTCTCTGTTTCTTGTAAGTATGGATTTGAGCCCAATGCCAGCTTCGGTCAACGCCAAGTCTGCTGTAGTGAGTGATTCCGGCAGCATAGCTTCAATTCTGGGAAATCTGGTTAATTCCCTGAAAAGTTTTAGAGGGCTGGTCCAACTGTTTATGCTGGCTCCCCTTGTTTCTGTGTTTTTCAGTAGAAAAAGAAGCAGGATAGAAAAGCTTCTTGCAGGCACTGCCATGGTTGCAGTTATTCTTCATCTTGTGGTGGGCAGGTCAGGCTGGTTTCACCGGTATGGTGTTTATATGTGGGCTTTTTCAATTCTGATCTCCTTTCAGTTGTACAGGAATATTCTGGAAAAACAGAGGATTCCTGCAGCGATTCTGCTGCTGGTTTTAAGTGCAGATTACCTTAGTGGTTACACAAAGATCAAGGATGCTTCCGGCAATATCTATCAGCAGCAGTATCAGATGAGGAGATTTGTTCATGACTGGTTGCAGGAACCGGTTGCAGTAAACGATCTTGGCCTGGTCTCCATGGGCCTTGATGAGTACGTACTTGATCTTTGGGGTCTTGCCACTCCAGCAGCTCTTCAGGGGGCTTCAGACTCTGCATGGGTAGATTCTGCTGCTGCGGCAAGCGGAGTGAACTATGCAATTGTTTACAGAGACGAGATCCCGGGTATACAGCACTGGGTTCATGTGGCGAGAATGCAGATCGCTCCTCCTCTGGTTGTGTGTGTAAGCGGCGGAGTAGACTTTCTTGCAGCTCCATGGGCGTCTGCTGATTCTTTAAGAGTTAAACTGTATGATTTCATGGAAACTGTGCCTTGTGGAATAGAAATTGATATTATCAGGTAATGCATGGTATGGAACCTAAATAACAGGGAGGGATAATTGTGAGATATTTAATAACGACTCTTGTTTCATTATTGCTGATTACAGTAACCGGGTGTATGGGCGGCGGCGAATCGGTGCTGCTGGGCCAGATGCCTCAAGGCTATGACATGTACATCACTATTGATCCGGAAGCCATGGATCTTGCCGGTATTCTTGAGATGCTTGAGGATGTTCTCCCGGAAGATGGGATAGAAGAAATAGAGGACCTGGACCTTGATCTTGACCCATTTTCCTGGGATGAATGGAAGGAAGAACTGGGTATTCTGGACGGAGAGATCGGTGTTCTTTCTTTAACTGAGGATGAAGATGTAGTAGCATTGTTTCTTCCATGTGGCGACGGAGCACAGTTGAAGGAATTCATTGAGGATTCAGACTTCGGAGATACTGAGTTCTTTACCCATGGTGATTACACAGTAATGGTGATTGTATGGGATGATGATGATCAGCTTGAGGACTTCGAGGATGCCCTGGCAGATGATCCTCTTTCCATGAATGAAGACTTTATCGCAATGAACAGTGCCACTGTTGTAGATAACTCATGTATTGATTTTTTCTTCTCGGCAGATGTTGCAGATGTTCCAATTTATGGAGCATTCAGCAGCACCAGCAGTGAGAGTGTTTTGAAAATCACCATGATTACCGACAATGAAGAGGTGGAACTTTACACTGGATTGGCCGGAGAAGGCATTCAAAGCGGAAACATTAAATTCCCGGAGAATACCATGGCCGCCATGAGATACACTCTTGACATGGACTGGCTTGCAGCAGAGTATGATAATCTGCTGGATGGTACTGCTAACACCAATCTTGATGATATTGAAGCCGCTCTTCCCTTTATCGGTTTTGAATCTCTGGAGGAATTCATAGCTGTTTTCCAGGGGGATTTCTGTGTGTCAATAAAGGAAATTGAGCTGGACGAATACAATGAGTTTAAGAGCATGGAAGGAACCATAGCTATATCACTCAAAGACTCTGAGAAATTCATGTCTTCCCTTGATATGGTCTCGCTTTTTGCTGAGGCGGATCGTAATGAGATCGGTGACATCACCACCTATGAGATCAACGAGAACGGTGAGAGTTTCTGGTACTTCATTGCAGAAGATGTTTTTTATGTAACCATGAACATCGATCCTGAAGATGTCCTTGATGGCGTATCGGCAGGGGATTACTTCAGAGGTGATGTTGCCTCCAGCGGTTTTATGGGCGGGGCAGTGGATCCTGAAGGAATTCTTGAGGGAATCCAGGCGGATGATGATGTGGAAGAGATCATTACTGCCCTGTTTGAGAACCGTGCGGTGTTCTCTGTTGCCGTTGACGGACAGATGTTTACATCCACCACTGTTGCAGGGCCTGATGTACTGAAATCTCTTATCTCACTGGCTGGACTTTTTGCAGAGAAATCAGGCGAGTCAGCAGTTTCCTATGATATGATCTAGACTCCGGTATGCTGTTCATAACATTGTTTTTTCTGCTGTCAGCGAACGGTGACTTTGAGAATTCACTTGCAGTAAGAGATTTTGATTCAGCCCTGGAGATCGCAGGGGATTCTGATTCCCTGAAGGCTGTTGTTTTTAGCAGCAGCGGGAATTACTCTATGGCTGCAATGCTTTTCCAGAGGGCTTTTGAGAAAGAGCCCTCTGCAGGGCTGTTCTGTGACATCTGGAATGCAGTGGCCACTTCCACCGAACACTATGGTTTCCTCTCCGCCGCAAGTCTGGGGGAAGAGCTTGCGCTGTGGGGTAATGAGTTCTCCTGGTCGTCTTCCGATCTACTCTCTCTTGTTGAGTCATCAAGTATGCTGGAGGACAGCCTTCTCACTGACAGTCTTGTTCTTGTACTTACTGACAGGTTTTCCGGCTCGCTTGAGGCATCAGGGGTGATCGGCTGGACGTTCTACGATGATCTCTATCCTGTCTGGTATGATGATTCAGCAAGGGTCGTTGTGCTTGAAAACTTCCTGGAAGAATGGGGAGATAGATCAGAGCTGTGGCGCAGCAGAGCGTGGCAGTATACCATTTCTGCTGTTGTTGAAACATCTGATTCTTTGAACTGGAAGGAATATTTTGACCAGTGGCAGCAGGCCTGCCCTGAAAATCCTCAGGTTTACTTAACAGGTGCAGCACTTTGTATCGACAGAGATTCTTCATGGACAGAGGCACTGCTTCTTGCAGAAATCGGTCTTGAACTGATGCAGAACGGTTGGACAACCCGGGAGATTCCTCCAGAGGAATGGTTGCTCACAGGAGAGGCACTGGAAGCTGGTCTCCAGTTCAGAAGACTGTTTGCCATGGCTGGCCTTGGCCGGCGGGAGCAGGCTCTTGAAGAACTGGGTGAAGTAATTACTTCAACAAACTTTAACATAGATGATTATCACACAGAAGCACCTCTCTTCTGGCTTGAAGGAAAACTGTTTCTTGCAGCCGGTGACACATTAAGCGCTCTTGAAAGCTTTTCCAATTCAGCAATTGCAGGTGAAGTCAGGGACCGCTGGAGCGGGTATTCTATTCAGGCTATGGACAGCCTTCTTTCCGGGAATCAGACTGCAGTTCAATGGGCTCGGGAGTACACTGGTTACTCAGGTCCTGTCTTCATCCAGGTAGCAGATGCTCTGGGACCGGACAGCCTGGTGAGAGGAAATCGGATATCCTGGTGTGACTGGAATTCCGACGGTTTTCCCGATCTTTTCACCGGGGGATCTCTTTTTCAGAATGTTGATGGATACACGTTCGTTGATGTAACTTCTGAAGCAGGGTTGAGCTTATGCAGAGGCACTGGTGGAATCTGGGGAGATCTGAATGGTGATGGAGTAGAGGATCTGGTCACATCGGGTAATCCGGTTCAGGTGTATGTGAATACCGGTGGAGTTCTTCAGGATGTTACAGAAACCATTGGCATAGTAGCCACTGATGCTTCGGTTGAAGGGGTTGCTTTGCTGGACTGGAACGCTGACGGGTGGCTTGATCTCTATCTTGCAAGTTATGAAAGCGGCAGAGGATCAGGTACCGAGGACGCTTTCTACCTGGGAAGTGAAAACGGTTTCGTTCCTGCTGGAGCTGATCTGGGAATGATACCTTTCCTGGAAGAGCATCTCTGTGGCAGAGGGGTGAGCCCATGTGACTTCGAC